>RDXA01000386.1 GCA_004292705.1 Sphingomonadales bacterium
GGCAGAGGCGCAATCGGCACCCCTTCTTCGATCAGCGCCTTGGCGTCAGCAAGGGTCGCCTGTCCGTGGATCAGCGCCTCATCGCGCTCGCCATAATGCATCTTGCGCGTTTCCTCCGCGAACCTGTCACCGACCCAAGTGCTGTCCTTGAGCGCCTCGGCCTGCGCCTTGGCGAGCGCGGCGAGCGCTGACTGCACGGCGGGCGGCAGCGGGGTATTGGCAAGCTGCTGGGGCGCTTCGGGCGGGAGCACCTCTTGCCGCGCATTGCCCTTGGCAGGAACGGCGGGCGCCATCGGTGCCTTCGTCACATCGGACGCACCGCAAGCCGGGCAGGCGATCAGACCCCGGACGCGCTGATCCTCGTAATCGGTGGATGAGCCGAACCAGCCTTCGAAGCGATGGCCGTGGGTGCAGGACAGGTCAAAGACGATCATGGATGATCAGGATGTGGCGATTTTGCGGCGATTGGCAAGAGCAGGCACTTGCGCGCGCACCTCGGCAATCCGGGTCAGGTCGATGTCGCAGAACGCCAAACCCGGCGATTCGCCGCCCATGTCGAGCAGCACCTCGCCCCACGGATCGACCACCAGACTGTGGCCATAGGTTGCCCGCCCATCCTCGTGAAGACCGACTTGCGCGGCAGCGATGACGAAAGCGCTCGCCTCGATCGCGCGGGCACGCAGCATGACGTGCCAATGCGCAGCGCCCGTGGGCCGCGTGAAGGCGGCGGGTACCGCAATGGCATCGCAGCGCCGCTCGCCCAGCGCACCAAACAGCGCGGGAAAGCGGAGATCATAGCAGACTGTCATCCCGAGCCGCCCCACCGGCGTATTCTCGGCGCTCACCACTTGCTGTCCCGGCTCGTAAGCCGCGCTCTCACGCCACGCCTCGCCCGTCGCCAGCTCGACGTCGAACATGTGGATCTTGTCGTAGGTGATCGGGCCAGCGGCACCGGGCGCAAACAGCATGGAGCGGTTGGCGTTCTTGCCTGTCGGCAGCGCCACAGCCATCGAACCGAGCGCGATCGTAACCCCCGTATCGCGCGCGAGGCCGGCCAGCATCGGTACGAAAGGTGAAGTGTCCTGAGGCAGGATATGCAATGCGGCGCGCTGCCGGTTGCGATCGAGCAATAATGACATTTCGGGCGTGAACAGCATCGCCGCCCCGCCTGCCGACGCCTGATGCACTGCCGCTTCGATGACGGCAAAATTCGCCTCAGGTTCCACCCCCGAGGTCATTTGCAGAACAGCAATCCGCGGCATTATCCGGCCAGCAATGCGTCAAGCTTGCCTGCACGCTCCAGCGCGGCGAGATCGTCTGACCCGCCAACATGAACCTCGCCGATAAAGATTTGCGGCACCGTCATCGCTTGCGGCGCGCGCGCGAGCATCTCGTCGCGTCTGGGCCCGCCCATGGTGATGTCATATTCGGTAAAGACTGCTCCCTTTTCCGCCAGAAGGCGCTTTGCACGCACGCAGAAAGGGCAGGCGAATTTGGTGTATATGTCGATCTGCGGGGCGGCCATTTTGTCCCTCTTGAAAGCGTGTCTCGGTAAACCAGATATAGCCTGTCGCCGCGTTTCGCCAGTCTCAGGGAAATGCACAGGGCGGCAAGGCGGGTGCTGCATCCGGCAGGCCCGCGTCTGGCCCAAATTGCTCATGACGAGGATTTGCACATGTCTCGCTTCGATTTCACCCCCTATCGCCGCTCCACTGTTGGCTTTGATCGCCTGTTCGACTTGCTCGAAAACCAGGCCCGCCTGAACGCTGGCGACAATTACCCCCCCTTCAATATCTCGCGCCGGGGCGAGGACAATTACCGCATCACCCTTGCGGTGGCGGGCTTCCGCGCTGCCGATATCGACATCACCGCGCAGCAGAACCTGCTGGTCGTTCAGGGCAGGAAGCGCGACGAAGCCGAAGACGGTTCGGAGCTGATCCATGTCGGCATCGCCAACCGCGGCTTTGAACGCCGCTTCGAACTTGCCGACTTCGTGCGGGTCGAACGTGCCGACCTTGCTGACGGGCTGTTGATCATCGATCTGGTGCGTGAAGTGCCCGACGCGATGAAGCCCCGCAAGATCGCGATTGGCGGCGCGGCGACGCTGACTGCGGTGCCGTCCCCCGCCCAAGACGGCGATCAGGCCGCCAGCGCTGCCTGAAACCTGCGCAGGATAATCACGGAATCAATAGGGGGCGGATCTTGCGATCCGCCCCCGCGACTTTCGTCGCCCCGCCTGTTCCTATCCGTCCGGGTCGCAGAAGACGGACAAATTCAGGCAAGCTTGGCTTCGGTTAGTCACCACGAACACCCGAACTTCATGCCATCACACCTGAGAGCATTTCGTTCCGGTTTGGCGTGGGGAACACCGTCAAACCACCAATTTGCGACCACCATTTAATGCGTAATCGTAACGTCACGCAAGGCCTAACTGCAAGTCTTGTAAGGAAACGACACAAGCACTCATGCTTGCGAAACAAAGGATTGCAATGGACACTTCACCGCGCTGCGGCACCGGGTGCCGGCGCTAAACAAGCCGCGATTGTTCAAGCGCAGCGGCGATGAAGCCGGCAAACAACGGGTGCGGATCGAACGGGCGCGACTTCAGCTCGGGGTGGAACTGCACACCGACAAACCACGGGTGATCGGGCCGCTCGACAATCTCAGGCAGCAGCCCGTCGGGCGACATCCCTGCGAAGATCAGACCCTGCTTTTCGAGCGGTTCGATAAAGGCGCTGTTGACCTCGTACCGATGGCGGTGGCGCTCGGAGATGACCTCTGCCCCGCCATAGATCCGCGAGGTGTGGCTGTTGGGGCTGAGCTTCGCCGGGTAGGCGCCAAGGCGCATCGTCCCGCCCAGATCCCCGCCCTCTTCGCGCTGCTGGATGCCTTCCTTGCTCATCCACTCGGTGATGATCCCCACCACCGGCATGTCGGTCGGGCCGAACTCGGTCGAGGAGGCATGCGCAAAACCTGCCGCGCGCGCGCCTTCGATGCAGGCCATCTGCATGCCGAGACATATCCCGAAGAACGGCACGTTGCGTGTCCGCGCAAAGGCCACGGCAGCGATCTTGCCCTCGCTGCCGCGGGTGCCGAAGCCGCCGGGCACCAGAATGCCATGCATGGGCTCAAGCGCAGCGACGATCTGCGAAGGATCGTCGCCCTCGAAGATCTCGGCGTCGATCCACCTGATGTTGACCTTGACCCGGTTGGCGAGCCCGCCGTGGACCAGCGCTTCGTTGAGGCTCTTGTAGGCATCGGGCAGGCCGACATACTTGCCCACCACCGCGATGGTCACTTCGCCTTCCGGATTGAAATGGCGGTCGGTCACGTCCTTCCACGCCGTCAGATCGGGCTCGGGCGCATCGCTGATGCCGAAGGCGCGCAGGACTTCGCGGTCCAGCCCTTCGGCGTGATACTGCTCGGGCACCGAGTAGATCGACGGCGCATCCAGCGCCGGGATCACCGCCTCGGCGCGCACGTTGCAGAACTGCGCAATCTTGCGACGGTCGCTTTCCGGGATCGGATGCTCGGCGCGGCACAACAGGATGTCGGGCTTGATCCCGAGTGCCGCCAGCTCGCGCACCGAGTGCTGGGTGGGCTTGGTCTTCAGCTCGCCCGCAGCCTTGATGTAGGGCACCAGCGTGACATGGACGCTGACCGTCTGAAGCGGTTCGAGCTCGTTACGAAGCTGGCGGATCGCCTCCATGAAGGGCAGCGATTCGATGTCGCCCACCGTTCCGCCGATTTCGCACAGGATGAAATCCTGGCCCTCGCTGTCAGCCAGCGCGAATTCCTTGATCGCGTCGGTCACATGCGGGATCACCTGCACGGTCGCGCCGAGGTAATCGCCCCGGCGTTCCTTGGCGATGATGTCGCGGTAGACCCGGCCCGAGGTGATATTGTCGCTTTGCCTGGCGGAAACGCCGGTGAAGCGCTCGTAATGCCCAAGGTCGAGATCGGTCTCGGCCCCGTCGTCGGTGACGTAGACCTCGCCGTGCTGATAGGGGCTCATCGTGCCCGGATCGACGTTGAGATAGGGATCGAACTTGCGGATGCGGACCTTGTAGCCGCGCGCCTGCAGGAGGGCCGCCAGAGAGGCTGCCATGAGACCTTTGCCGAGCGAGGAGACCACGCCGCCGGTGATGAAAATGAACCGCGCCATGGGAGTTGGGCCTTAAGCGTCGAGAGGGATTCGGGGCAAGCGAATTGCAGCGCGCAAGGCGGCGTCATCCACAATGGTGCCGTGGAACAGCGAAGCGACAGCTTTGCGCGCCGCTTCGCGCAGACTTACTGCGCGCTCTCGCTCTCGGAATTGGGCGCTGCCTCTGCTGGCGCAGCGGGAGCAGGCGCGGGAGCGGGCACCGGATCGGCGAGCAGATCGGGCTTGGCCGCAGCGGGCGTGCCGCGTTCAAGCGTCGTCGTCACACCGCCTACCCGGCTTTCACGCACCGCCAGCGCAGCCAGCACAATCGACAGCGTGACAAAAGCCACTGCCAGCCACTTGGTCGACCGGGTCAGAAAGTCGGCTGCACCGCGCGCCCCGAAAGCCCCGCCCGGGCTGCCGCCAATGCCGAGCCCGCCGCCCTCAGAGCGCTGCATCAGCACAACGCCGACCAGCGCGGCGGCCACCAGGGCCTGAATCACGGTGAGGAAGATGAACAGCGACATGGATTATTCTCGAAGCCGGGGGCGAGCAATCGCCCGGTTGCAAATGGTGCACGCCATGTAGGGGCCGAGCGGCCTTGCGGCAAGCCCGCACCGGTGCGCGCTGTTGGCGCTCAGTTCTCGAACGGCTCGCTCGCCGCGAGCGCAATGCCCATGAAGCTGTCAGCCGTAAGGCTTGCCCCGCCCACCAGCGCGCCGCCCACATCGGGCACGGCAAAAATCGCCGCAGCGTTATCGGGCTTGACCGAGCCGCCGTAGAGAATGCGCACCTCGCTGCCCTGCTCCTCGCCAAACAGCTCGACCAGCAAGGCGCGGATCGCGGAGTGCATCTCGGCAATGTCGTCCGTGGTGGCGGCGTTGCCGGTGCCGATCGCCCAGATCGGTTCATAGGCGACCGTCAGCTTGTCGGCGATCTCGGCCGGCATCTGCTCCGCCGGGGGAAGCGACGCCTTGAGCTGCTTCTTCACAAAGGCCACCGCCTTGTCCGAATCGCGCGTCGCCGCGCTCTCGCCGCAGCACATGATGATGCGCAGGCCAGCAGCGAGCGCCGCCTCGGCCTTGGCGCGCACCAGCGCATCGCTTTCGCCATGGCCCTGGCGGCGTTCGGAATGGCCGAGAATCACGAACTTCGCGCCGGCATCGGCGATCATCGCGGCGGAGATGTCACCGGTGAAGGCCCCGCCTTCGGCATGGTGGCAATCCTGCGCCCCGACGGCGATCTGCTCGGCCTCGCGATGGATCGGATGAATCAGCGTATAGGGCGGCGCCAGCGCCACCTCGACCTTCATGTGACGCTGAGCGGCTCGGTCGATTGCACGCGCTTCTGACAGCATCGCGCGGGTCCCGTGCATCTTCCAGTTTCCGACGATGTAGGGTCGGCGGGTCATGATCTGTCCTGCACTTCCTGCAAATTGAGAGGGATAGGCCCGGAGCGGCGCGATTCTTCCTGCCGCTGTAGTGCCCCGGGGCTGCGTCCGCTAGCCGAGGACGCCCGACTAGTCAAAAGCCGTGCGAACCTGTTGCCGCGCAGTCGCAGGGCCTATAAAGCGCACCCGCGCCGCAGGTTCCGCAGTGCAGGCCCGGGATCGTCGGGTTCCGTCGTCAGCCAGCCTCGAATGGGGTCCAAACACACATGATTTCGTTCTTCCGCCGCTTTTTCCAGTCCAGGATCGGCCTGCCGATTGTCCTTGCGTTTCTGGCGCTGATGGCGCTCGCCTTCGCTGCCTCGGACATCACCGGCAACACTTTTGGGGGCGTATCGGGCGGCGACCGGATGGCCGTGGTCGGTGGTGAGGCGATCCCGATTGCGGATCTCTCGGTCGCAGCGAATACCGCGCTCGATCAGGTGCGCCAGCAGAACGCCACGTTGACCATGCCCGAATTCATCGCCGAGGGCGGGCTCGACGAGGTGGTCGATCAGCTGATCGACCGCTTTGCCGTGGGCGAATATGGCCGCAAATATGGTCTTCGCGCGGGCGAAAATCTGGTGAACAGCGAGATCCTCAAGATCCCCGCCTTTCAGGGCCTGACCGGGGCCTTCGACGAACAGACCTATGTCGCCGCGCTGCGATCGCGCGGGTTGACCGATGCGCTGTTCCGCCGCGACCTTCAGGATGGCCTGATCGAGCAGCAATTGCTTCGCTCCGCTGTCGCGGCGCCGCAGCTTCCCGAAAAGGTCGCCCGTCAATATGCCTCGCTGGTGCTGGAAAAGCGCAAGGGCGAGATCGCGCTGATCCCCAGCGCTGCTTTTGCGCCCACCGGCAACCCTTCGGATGCGCAGCTTGCGGCGTGGTACAAGGATAACCGCACCCAGTTCATTCGCCCGGAGCGGCGCACGCTGCGTTTTGCGGTGTTCGGTTCCGACACGCTCAAGGTCAATGCAACGCCGACGGCGGCCGAGATTGCCGAGCGGTACAAGCGCGATGCGGCCAAGTATGCGGCAAGCGAGAAGCGCGTTGTCACCAGCTTTGTGGTGCCAACCGAGGACGCCGCCAAGGCGCTGGCTGCTCGCATCAGCGGCGGTGCCTCGCTCGAAAGCGTGGCTCGCGATGCTGGATTTACCGCATCCACCTCCGAAGCGCGCGAGCGCGAAGCCATGTCGGGCGCCACCAGCTTTGCTTTCGCGCAAAACGCGTTCAAGGCAGCACAGGGTGCCGTGGTTGAACCGGCGCAAGGAACGCTTGGCTGGTACGTCGCGCGGGTGGACAAGATCGAGCGGATCGCCGCGCGCAATCTGGCGCAGGCGACTCCCGAAATCACCACGCAGCTCAGCCAGGAAAAGCGCGTCGCTGCCATTGCCGATCTTGTCGCCGAGATCGAAGGGGAGATCGACGGCGGCACCGCGCTGGCCGAAGTCGCCAAGACCTATGGCCTCAAGGTCGAAACCACCCCGGCGCTGCTCGCCAACGGGCAGGCCTTCGGTCAGCCTCAGGTGCAGATCGTGCCGCAACTCGTGCCCGTGCTCCAGACCGCCTTCCAGATGGAAGAAAGCGAGCCACAGCTCGCGCAGGTCATCGAAGGCGAGGAATTCGTGATCTTCGAAGTCGCCAGGGTCGACGAAGCCTCTGCTCCCCCGCTCGCCGAGGTGCGCGAAGGTGTGATCGCCGCGTGGAAACGTGCACAGGGTGCGATACAGGCAAAACAGGCAGCCGACCGCATCCTCGCCAAGGTGCGCAGCGGGACGCCGCTTGCGGCGGCTCTTGCGGCCGAAAACAAGCCGGGTTTCGAGCGTGAGCCGATCGATCTCGAGCGCCGCCAGCTGCTCGCCCAGCAGCAGGGCCGTATCGCTCCCCCGCTGGTGCTGATGTTCAGCATGGCGGAAGGCACGGTCAAGTCGCTGGAGGGTCCGCGCGATCTCGGCTGGTATATCGTCAATCTCGAGGACATCAGCACCCTGCCGCTCGATAAGGAAGGGGCGCTGGTCGCCCAGACCCGCCAGCAGCTTGGGCAGGCCTTGTCCGAGGAATATCGCAGGCAGGCAACGGCCGCGATGCGCAAGGAGCTGGGCGTCACCCGCAATGACGCCGCGATTGCCGCCGTGCGCAAGCAACTGGCGGGCGAGCAGTAAGCCCATCGCCATGAGCGCATCGTGACCTCATTCGTCTCTGGGCCCATGCCCGGCCTGCCCGAAAATGCTGCTGCCGCCGCTGCCATGCTGGCCGCAGGCCGGCCAGCGCTGGTATGGCGGCGGATCATTGCCGACAGCGATACGCCCGTGGGTGCAGCGCGGCGGCTGATGGTGGCGGGGCGCGGTGATTTCCTGCTCGAATCGGTGGAAGGCGGCGAGGTGCGGGGACGCTACAGCCTGCTCGGCCTCGATCCTGATCTGGTGTTCCGGGCCAGCGGAGCGTCTGCCGAAGTCAACCGGGACTGGCGCCAGAACCGCGAAGCCTTCATGCCGCTGGCGGGTAATGCGCTGGCGGAACTGCGCGCGCTGGCCGCGATGTGCCGGATCGACCCGATGCCCGAGGGTCTGCCCCCCGCACTCGCCTGCCTCGTCGGCTATCTCGGCTATGAAACCATCGGCCTCGTCGAGACCCTGCCCCGCGCCGCCCCCGGGCCACTGGCGCTCCCCGACATGTTGTTTGTGCGGCCGACCGTCATTCTGGTGTTCGACGGGCTCACCAATGCGCTATTCGCGATCGCGCCGATCTGGCAGGCGGACGATCCGCAGGCTGCCGTGGCCCGCGCGGGTGAGCGCATCGATGCCGTGCTGAGCCAGCTGGGAGAAGCGATGCCGCGCGATCCTGCGGCCACTCTGCCCGAAACCCTGCCTGACCTTGCGCCGGTCATCGCGGCCGAGGATTACAAGACTATGGCCCTCAAGGCCAAGGACTACATCCTGGCAGGCGATATCTTCCAGGTGGTGCTGGCCCAGCGCTTCACCTGCCCCTTCCCGCTCCCGCCACTGGCACTCTATCGCGCGCTGCGGCGGGTGAACCCTTCGCCGTTCCTCTATTATCTCGATCTCCCCGGCTTTGCCCTCGTGGGATCGAGCCCCGAGATTCTCGTCCGCGTGCGTCCTGATTCGAACGGGCAAGCCGAAGTCACCATCCGCCCGATTGCCGGCACCCGTCCGCGCGGGGCCACCCGGGCCGAGGACCTTGCCAACGAAGCCAGCCTGCTGGCCGATCCCAAGGAGCGCGCCGAACACCTGATGCTGCTCGATCTTGGGCGCAATGATGTCGGACGGGTCGCGGCGGCCGGAACGGTGACGGTCACCGACAGCTTCACGGTCGAACGCTACAGCCACGTCATGCACATCGTCAGCAATGTCGTGGGGCAGCTTGATGGCTCGAAGGACGCCCTCGATGCGCTGTTCGCCGGTTTCCCGGCGGGCACCGTCTCGGGCGCACCCAAGATCCGGGCCTGCGAGATCATCGCCGAACTGGAGCCCGAAACGCGCGGCGCCTATGCGGGCGGCGTTGGCTATTTCGCGCCGGACGGCAGCCTCGATTCCTGCATCGTGCTGCGGACCGCCGTGGTCAAGGACGGGGTGATGCACGTTCAGGCCGGCGCGGGCATCGTCGCCGACAGCGACCCCGACTACGAACTGGCCGAGTGCCGGGCCAAGGCCGGGGCGCTGATTGCTGCCGCGCGCGAGGCGATCAGGGTCGCGGGCGAGCCGGGGTACGGGCAGTGAACCGCGCGGCTCTGACGATATTGCTGCCGCTGACAATCGCGCTGGCGGCCTGTTCCGAGCCGCCAGCGGGCGAGGCACTGGTCGAGATCAACCTTGATGGGTCAAGCGGCGCGCAAAGCCCCTCCCCCACGCCCGCGCCCTCGAAGCCAGCGGGGCTATCGGCATGCCGCGCCGTGACCTTTGAGAGCGTCCCCCTCACCCATTGCATCGCCGATCCCGCAAGGCACCGGATCGCCATGGCCAACCTCGGTGCCGACAAGCAGCCCTTCGGCTCGCTCACCGCCTTCGCCGCGAGCGTCGATCCTGCGCGCATTGCCTTCGCCATGAATGGCGGAATGTATGGCGATGATCTCAAAGCGATCGGTTACTATGTCGAAAAGGGCGAGCGCCTTGCCGAACTGGACCGCAGCGAGGGGCCTGAAGAGGGTGGCGGCAATTTCTACATGAAGCCCAACGGCGTATTCTTCGGCACCGGCGGCACGTGGCGCGTGTTGGGGAGCAACACCTTCTTCAACACCGTCGCCGACCGGCCCGAGTTCGGCACCCAGTCCGGCCCGCTGCTGCTGATCGACGGGAAGCTGCACCCGGAGATCAAGGATGATGGCCCTTCCCGGACAATCCGCAACGGCGTGGGAGTCGACGCCAAGGGACAAGCCCATTTCGTGATTTCCGACGCGGCGATCAGTTTCGGTCAACTTGCGCGTTTCTTCCGTGACGAGTTGAAGATTGCCAACGCCCTTTATCTCGACGGGCAGGTCTCCTCGCTGTGGGACCCGGCGAGCGAGCGCCTGGACAAAGGCCGGGTCGGCCCGATCATCGTCGTGACGAAACGGGAAGAGAAAGCGGCACAATGATCCTCGTCATCGACAATTACGACAGCTTCACCTTCAACCTCGTCCATTACCTGATGGAGTTGGGGGCAGAAGTGCGGGTCGAGCGTAATGATGCGCTCAGCGCGGCGGAGGCGATCCGGACCAACGCATCCGGGTTTCTGATCTCCCCCGGCCCCTGCACGCCGAACGAGGCGGGCATCAGCCTCGATCTGGTGGCCGCCTGTGCCGATGCTGGCAAGCCTCTGATGGGGGTGTGTCTGGGCCATCAGGCGATCGGTCAGCATTTCGGCGGCACAGTGCAGCGCGGCGGGCTCATGCATGGCAAGACATCGCCGGTCACGCATGATGGCACAGGCCTCTTTGCAGGCCTGCCCTCGCCCTTCATCGCCACGCGCTACCACAGCCTTGAGGTCGTCAACGTGCCGGCCGAGCTGGTCGCCAATGCCCATGCCGAAACCCCGGGTGCCGACCACCTTTCGGTGATGGGGTTCCGGCACGGGGAGCTTCCGATCCATTCGGTGCAGTTCCACCCGGAAAGCATCGCCACCGAGTACGGGCACGCGCTGCTCGCCAATTTCGTCCGCCTGTGCGGGATGGAGCCCGTGCTGCCCGCAAGGCTTGCGCCATGAGCCTGCTGCCCGACATCGCTGCCCCACTCTCGGAAGCCGAGGCTGAAGCCGCCTTCGGCACCCTGCTCGACGGCGCGCCTTCGGAAGACGACATCGCGGCCTTCCTGATCGCCCTCTCCGCGCGCGGCGAGACCGCAGACGAGATCGCAGGCGCGGCACGGGCGCTGCGGGCGCGGCTGATCCCGATCAACGCCCCCGACGGCGCGATCGACGTGTGCGGCACCGGGGGCGACGGGCACCACACGCTCAATGTCTCGACCGCCGTCAGCCTCGTTGTGGCGGCCTGCGGCGTTCCCGTTGCCAAGCACGGCAACCGCGCGGCATCCTCCAAGGCGGGGGCGGCGGACACGCTGGAAGCCCTCGGCCTCGACATGGACGCCGCCGGACGCACGGCGGAGAAAACCCTTGCCGAGATCGGCATCTGCTTCCTCTTCGCCAGGAACCACCACCCGGCGATGGCGCGAATCCAGCCTATCCGGGTGCGGATCGGCCAGCGCACGATCTTCAACCTGATGGGCCCGTTGTCGAACCCGGCGAAGGTCAAAAGCCAGCTGATCGGCATCGCGCGGCCCGCCTATGTCCCGATCTATGCCGGCGCAATGGCACGACTGGGCACGGGCAAGTCGCTGATTGTCTCGGGCGATGAAGGCCTCGACGAGTTGAGCCTTGCGGGCGGCAACGAAGTCGCAGTGGTGACCGGCAATGCCTTCACGATGGAGCGTGTCGATGCCGGTATCGCTGGCCTGCCGCACGCCCCGATCGAGGCCATCCGGGGCGAC
>RDXA01000387.1 GCA_004292705.1 Sphingomonadales bacterium
ATGGGGCGGCGCGCCTGGGATTGCAGCGACGGTGCCGTTCGACGGGCAGCCCGCCACGGTCGGTAACGGCGTGATGGTGGCGCTTGAAGTCAAGTCGCCGGACGATGTCCATGCGGTCTACGATATCGCCATGGCCCACGGCGGCACTTGCGAAGGCGCACCCGGCCCGCGCGGCGAGGATGGCTTCTACGCGGGCTATTTCCGCGATCCCGACGGCAACAAGCTGAACGCCTTCTGCATGGTTGCTCCGGCCGAAGCATAAGCGGGCCGTCGCGCGGTCATTGTGCGATCATCGGCGGGTCATTGCATGTTCCGCGTGGAACATTCGGGCCCGCTCAGCGCATCAATCCGCCGATCAGGTTGCGGACGAAAGCGGTCGCACCGGTGCGCAGCGGATCGGCGCTGGACTTCTTGCCGAGCACCATGGCCACCGCCATCGAGGCCAGCGATCCGCTCGCCGCAGTCATCGCGCTCTTGCCCGCCTTCTCCCACATCGAGGGTGACTTGCGCTCGCGCTTGCCCACCTCCTCACGCCCTTTTTCAGCGACTTCCACAGCCGTTGCGGCGGCATCGGCGGCTTTGACAGCGAGCACTTCCGCCGCGCTCTCGCGGTCGGCCCTGGTGTCGTATTTGCCCTCGACTGGGCTGATCGACTGGATGATCGCCCGCTCCTTGGGGCTGACCGGGCCAAGCCGCGAGCGCGGCGGCTTGATCAGGGTGCGCTCGACAATCGTCGGTGCGCCGTCTTCGTCGAGCGTCGAGACCAGCGCTTCGCCGACTTTCAGCTCGGTGATCGCGGTCTCGACATCGAGTTTCGGGTTGATGCGGAAGGTCTCGGCGGCTGCCTTGATCGCCCGCTGATCGCGCGGGGTGAAGGCGCGCAGCGCGTGCTGCACCCGGTTGCCCAGCTGGCCTGCAACTTCCTCGGGAATGTCGATCGGGTTCTGCGTCACGAAGAACACCCCGACACCCTTGGACCGGATCAGGCGAACCACGTTCTCGATGGTGTCCTGCAGCGCCTTCGGGGCCCCGTCGAACAGCAGGTGCGCTTCATCGAAGAAGAACACCAGCTTGGGCTTTTCGGGATCGCCAACCTCGGGCAGGCTCTCGAACAGTTCGGCCAGCAGCCACAGCAGGAAGGTCGCATAAAGCTTGGGGCTGCGCATCAGCTTGTCGGCGGCGAGCACGTTCACGTAACCGCGCCCCTGATCATCCACTTTCAGGAAATCGCCGATCTCCAGCGCGGGCTCGCCGAAAAAATTGTCTGCCCCTTGCGCCTCGAACGACAGCAGCTGGCGCTGGATCGAGCCGACCGAGGGCTTGGTGACATTGCCATACTTGCCAGACAGCTCGGCGGCATTCTCGTTGGCCCAGGCCAGCAGCGCCGTCAGGTCACTGAAGTCGAGCAGCAGCAGCCCGTTCTCGTCGGCGTAGCGGAAGATGATCTGCAGCACGCCTTCCTGCGTTTCGTTCAGGTCGAGCAAGCGGGACAACAGCAGCGGGCCCATTTCGGACACCGTGGTGCGGATCGGGTGGCCCTGCTCGCCATAGAGGTCCCAGAAAATCACCGGATTGTCCGAATAGGCATAGTCGGTGATGCCCAGTTCCTTCGCCCGCGATTCGAGCTTGTCGGCGTGTTTGAAGGTGGGCGAGCCCGGCATGGCGATACCCGACAGATCGCCCTTCACATCGGCCACGAAAACCGGCACCCCGGCGGCTGAGAAGCTCTCGGCGATGCCCTGCAAGGTGACGGTCTTGCCTGTCCCGGTCGCCCCGGCGATCAGCCCGTGCCGGTTCGAGCGGCTGAGCGCCAACGCCTGACGCGATCCATCCGCGCCCAGTCCCAGAAAGATATCGGTTGTACTGTCCGCCATGCCTGCCCCACGTCGATTGATCGTGTGCGAGATGTGCAGGGGGCAGACGCGGCGGTCAAGTTCTCGACAGCGGCGTGGTTTTTGGCCAAGGCTGCGTGGCATGGGTTCGCTCACGCCATTTGTTCTGCTCGACGACGCCCGGGCAGGGGACACCGCTGCCGATGCGCTGCTCTATGAAGCGCCGCGCGCGCTGTTTGTCGCGCACCGGGTAGAGCAGGTCGAAGCCGTGCTCGAGGCCGCCGAGGCCGCACGGCAAGCAGAAAACGGGTCGCTGGCGGGTTATATTGCTTACGAGGCGGGCCTAGCGCTGGAGCCGAAGCTGGTCGGGCTGGCGGCCGCACGAACAGGCGCAGCCGGGCCGCTGGTGTGGCTCGGCCTGTTCGATGCGCCGACGCGGATTGCCGCCGCCGATGTGCCCGCCTGGCTGGCAGCGCGCGCACAAGGCCCAGGCTCGCTCGGCCCGATGGAGCCGCAGCTGTCCCCCGGCGGGTATGCGCAGGCCTTCGCTGCGCTGCGCGAAGCGATCCATGCGGGCGACATCTATCAGGCCAACCTCACCTATCCGCTCGCTGGTTCCTTCCGCGGTGATCCGGTGGGCCTCTACACGGCCCTGCGCAATGCTGCGGCAGCGGGCTATGGCGGGCTGATTTTCGATGGATCGCACTGGCTCTTGAGCTTCTCCCCCGAGCTGTTTTTCGCGCTTTCGGGGCAGGAGGCCAAGGTCAAGCCGATGAAGGGCACCCGCCCGCGCGCCGCAGACCCGGCTGCCGACCGCGCGGCAGTGGAGGCACTCGCCACCTCGGTGAAAGACCGCGCCGAAAACCTGATGATCGTCGATCTGATGCGCAACGACCTGTCGCGCGTGGCCGAGGCGGGGAGCGTCCATGTCGATGCGCCCTTCGCGATCGAAACCTATCCGACCGTGCACCAGATGGTCTCGACCGTGCGCGCACGGCTCAGCCCCGGCAAGGGCGCGATGGATCTGGTGCGGGCGTTGTTCCCCTGCGGCTCGATCACGGGCGCGCCCAAGATCCGCGCGATGCAACTGCTCGGCCAAGTGGAGCGCGATGCGCGCGGGCCTTATTGCGGAGCGATTGGCAGAATAGATGCTGACGGCAACGCCGCCTTCAACGTCGCAATCCGGACCCTGCGTCTGACCCCGATCGAGAACGGGCAAGGCGCGGCAGTGCTCGGCATCGGTTCGGCAATCGTGGCCGATAGCGATGCGCTGTCCGAACGGCGCGAATGCGAGGTCAAGGCCGGCTTCCTGCGCCGCACCGCGCCCGGCCTTTCCGCGCCGCAATGCGACCTGATCGAGACCATGCGGTTCGAGCCCGATAGCGGGATCGCGCTGCTCGAACTGCATCTGGCGCGCATGAAGGCAAGCGCAGCGGTCCTGGGTTTTGCCTTCGATCGCCACGCCCTGCGCAACCAGATACAAGCCCTGTGCTTCGAGCTCGATGCGCCCGCCAAGGTGCGGCTGCTGGTATCGCGCAGCGGGGCGAGCGCGCTGGAGACCGGCCCGCTGCCCGCGCTCTTGCCAGAGCCCGTGAAGGTTGCCGCGCTCCCCCACCCGCTTGATCCGTCCGACTGGCGGCTGGCGCACAAGACTTCCGAACGGGGGTTTTATGAAGACGCGCTCGCCGCTGCGCGGTCGCTGGGCGCGGACGAGGCGCTGCTCGTGCGCGGCGATGGCGGCGTGACCGAGGGCAGCTGGACAAGCGTGTTTGCCGAAAGCTCGGATGGGGGGCTGCTGACCACGCCTCTTGCGCTCGGCCTGCTTCCCGGCGTGCTGCGCGAGCACCTGATCGCCGAGGGTCGCGCGCGCGAGGCGGAGGTGACTTTGCATGATCTGGAGGGAGGCTTCTGGATCGGCAACGCCCTGCGCGGGCTCATGCGGGCAGTGCTGGTATAGTCCCGTTCACCCCGAGACTGTCGCTGGGCCGAGTTTCCACTTCCGGCAGTGGAATCCGAACAGAAGTGCAGTGCTTCGACAAGCTCGGCACGAACCGTTAAGGGGGGCAATGGCTGATATCACGATCCTCTACGAAGACGGCGAAGCGCTGGTGATCGACAAGCCCTCGGGCATGGCCGTGGACCGCCCGCGCAAAGGGGGCATCTGCCTCGAGGATCATCTCGAACGGCTGAAATTCGGCTTCCAACGCGCGCCGGTGGCGGTGCATCGGCTCGATACGGATACGAGCGGCTGCCTGCTGCTCGCACGCAATCCCAAGGCGCTGGCACGGTTCAACAAGGCGTTTGAAGACCGGCTGGTGGGCAAGACCTACCTCGCAATCCTCGCCGGGCACCCGCAGGGCACCGCTGGCACCATCGAACTCGCCTTGTCGAAGATCAGCTCGGCCGAGAAAGGCTGGCGGATGATCCCGGCGAAGAAGGGCAAGCCCGCCGTCTCGCATTGGGAATTGGTCGAGGAACTGGGGCCGCACAGCCTGATCCGCTTCCGTCCGGAAACCGGCCGCACCCACCAGCTGCGGGTCCATGCGCTGTCGGGCCTTGGCGCGCCCTTGCTGGGCGATCCGGTCTATGGCGCGGGCAATGCGCCGGGGGCCAAGCGGACGATGCTCCACGCCGAGAGCCTCAGCGTCACCCGCCCCGGCAAGACCCCGATTGAGGCCCGTGCCCCAATGCCGGCTGATTTCCTCGCACTCGGGCTAAAGGATGGATGACGAGAGCGCCCCCGAAACCCTGACGTCCCGCGCGCTGCGGCTCGCCACCGAGAGCTTTCTGGCTGGCTCGGGCCCCGGCGGGCAGAACGCCAACAAGGTCGCCACGGAAGTGGAGCTGCGGGTCAACATCTATGCGCTGCGCCTGTCGCCTCCGGTGTTCGCGCGGCTGCGGACGCTGGCAGGGGCGAAGCTGGCGGGGAACGGCGATCTGATCATCACCTCCAAGGCTCATCGCACGCAGGAGGCCAACCGACAGGACGCGCGCGTCAAGCTGGCTGCGCTGCTTGAGGAGGCCGAGACCGAGCCGAAGCGCCGCGCCAAGACACGGCTCAACCGCGTCGGCAAGACCGAGCGGCTCAAGGTCAAGAAGGTGCGCGGCGCGGTAAAGGCCAATCGCGGCAAACCCCGCGCCTCGGACTGGTAAGCGCGCACCCAACCGCGCCTTGACTTTTCCCCGTGAATCGGCGAATGGCGCGCCCGTGTGGCGGTGTGCCGGGCCTTCCGGGCGCGCCGCTATTTGCTTTTTACGCCCGTGAGCAATCTCTGACCGGGCCGACCCAGTTGACAGGAACCCGCCATGGCGAAGCCCACCACCGTCAAGATCCGCCTCGTCTCGAGCGAGGGCACCGGCTTCTTCTACGTGACCAAGAAGAACCCGCGCAACATCACCGAGAAGATGAGCTTCCGCAAGTATGATCCGGTGGCGCGCAAGCATGTCGAGTTCAAGGAAGCCAAGATCAAGTAAGATCGGCTCCCTACCGTCTGCCCTTCCAATGTGACTGGCAGGCGGTGCGATAATTCATCGACAGTTCAAGCCTGCGGCCCTAACCGCCTTGGCATGACAACACCGATTTCTTCTATGCGCATGCTGCTCCTCGGCGTTGGTGCCGGTGCGCTTGCCCTGGGTCTGGCGCCGGGCCATCCATCGCTGCTGACCCCGCCCGTAGCGGCACAGTCAGCTGGCGATCTCGACAAGGTGGTCGGCGCATTGCGCGCCATCGCAACCATGAAGGCCGACTTCACCCAGACCGACCGCCAGGGCCAGACCCTGCGCGGTGTGATGACTTTGAAACGCCCCGGCAAAATCCGCTTCGACTATGGCAAGGATGCCGATTTCCTCGTCATCTCCAACGGCAAGTCGCTGTTTGTGGTCGACTATGAGGTCAATCAGGTCGAACGCTGGCCGATCGGCAATTCACCGCTCGGCGCGCTGTTCGATCCTGAAAAGGACGTGAAGCGCTTCGGCAAGCTGGTGCGGACCGGCAATCCCGATGTTCTCAGCGTCGAGGTGCGCGATCCGAAGAAGCCCGAATTCGGGATGATCACCATGATCTTCGTGAAAAACGCCGCGGCTCCCGGCGGCTTGCAGCTCACCCACTGGGTCGCGCTCGACGCGCAGAACAACCGCACCCGGGTGCAGCTGTCGAACCAGCGCTACGGCGTGCCGGTGGCCGATAGCACTTTCACCTTCAAGGACCCGCGCCGCTCGGCTCGTCGTCCGGGATGAACGTCAGCACGGCGAACGGTTGTAGGAAAGCGACAGAAATCTCGCCGCGTTCATGTGAGTGAAAGGCAAAACCGGCTAATCATTCGCAACAAGGCAGGCCGAAGGGAGGTTTCCCCCCTGTTGCCCACCCTTCGCCAAAGGCCTGCTTTGCACAAGCGTGACGAACGCTCCATGGAACCCTCGACCCATCGCCCCCGGGTCGGGGGTTTTGTGTTGAAAGAGCACCCTTGTCACGTTCGGCCTGCGCTTGCGGAAGCTGGCGATCACTCCCAGCCCAGCGCCTTGCGGATGATCCCGTAGATTACATTCTGCTCGATCACCCCCCGCGCGCGGTCTGCGCCGGGGCCTGTCGCAAACAGCGCGACATCTTCGCCCGCGTGGGTTTCGGCAGGCAGCGGCACCAGCGCCTGCTGGCGTGCCGTGATCCCGGTCTGCGGGTCAGGGCGGGCGTGCTCGCCATCCCCGTCCTCGTCCTTGTAGATCGCGCCCGGACCATTGGCATATCCAAGGGTGGTATAGGGCTTGCCGTCAATCGCGGATGTCGGGGTGTTGCCATCGCCCCCGTCCTCACCGCGTCCGGCGGGCGGCACCACCAGCCCGAGAATGTCGTTGCCGCGCTTGGGATAGCCCGAAATGGTGAAGACATGGCTGTGATCGGCGGTGACGAGGATCAGCGTCTCCTCGGGATCGGTGTTCTCGACCGCCCATTGCACCGCGCGGGCGAATTCGACGGTCTCCTCGAGGGCAAATCCGGCTTGTCCCGCATGATGCGCATGATCGATCCGCCCGCCTTCGACCATCAGGTAGAAGCCGTCAGGATCGGCCGTCAACCGCGCGATCGCCTGCGCGGTCATGTCGGTCAGGGTCGGCTCGGGCGAATCGGGCTTGCGCTCGGCCATGAAACTCATGTGGCTGGGATGGAACAGGCCGAGCACCGGCTTGTCCATCGGTGCGGCGCGCAGCGAAGCAGTATCATTGACCACAACGCCGCCGTTCTTCGCCGCCCACATGCCGGGTAGATCGGCCGCCGGATCGCCGCGCCTCCCGCCCTTTTCCTTGCCGTAGAACATCGCCGTGCCGCCTCCGAGCGCCACGTCGAACCGCCCCTCGGCCAGCTGGAGCGCAATGTCCTTGCAGCCACCCTGCTGGTCGGCAGGGATATTGGTGTCGGCCTCCCAGTCACGATCAGCCGAGCGCGAATAGACGCTCGCCGGGGTGGCGTGGGTCAGGCGGGTGGTGGTGACGATCCCGAGCGCGAGGCCCCGCCGCTTCACCTCCTCGCCCAGCAAGGGCAGCGGGTGGGCCAGCGCATCCTTGCACACGCCCTTTTCCGCATCCGGCCCGATCCCCAGCACCCCGATGCGGGTCTTGACGCCCGAATGCATCGCGGTCGCCGTGCCAGCGCTGTCAGGCACCTGGGCGTTGGTGTTGTAGGTCTTGACCAGCGCGACATTGGGAAAGCGTTCGAAGCTCAGCTGGTTTTCCTCGCCCGTCTCCCCGCGCTTCTGCGCTTCATAGATGCGTGCGGCGGTGATGGTCGAGATGCCCATGCCATCGCCAATGAACAGGATGACGTTCTTCGCTTTCGGCTGCGCAGGCGCATCTTCTGCCTGCGCGGGCACGACGGCGGAGGTGAGCAGCAAGGCGGCGAGGATGGCGCGGGTCATCAGAGTCTCCGGATAAGCTTCCTCGCCCTATCGCGCGGCTCTGCGTCAATAAAGTGAAAGCTAGAAGTTTGGCCCATTGCCGCTTAAATCCGCCGCCATGCTGACCGTCGCCACCTGGAACATCAACTCGGCCCGCCTGCGCGTGGAGCTGATCGAAAAGCTGCTCACCGAGGCCGCGCCTGACATCCTGTGCCTGCAGGAGATCAAGTGCGAGAGCCACCTGTTCCCGGCCGAGGCGCTGGCGGCCTTGGGCTACACCCATCAGGCGGTGAGCGGGCAGAAGGGCTATCACGGCGTCGCCACCGTCAGCCGCGTGCCGATCCGCGAAGTCACCCGCCACGACTGGCAGGACAATGGCGAGGCGCGGCATATCGGGGTCGAGGTGCTGGGCCGCGATGTGCTGGTCGAGAATGTCTATGTTCCCGCGGGCGGCGATGTGCCCGACCGGGAAGTGAACCCTAAGTTCGGCCAGAAGCTCGATTTTCTTGGGCGGATGACGCAGTGGGCCGATACGCTCGACCGGCCAACGCTGATCGTCGGCGACTTCAACATTGCCCCGCTCGAAAGCGACGTGTGGAGCCACAAGCAGCTCCTCAAAGTCGTGAGCCACACGCCTATCGAGGTGGAGACGCTGGGCCGCTTTCAGGACGCGCACGGCTGGGTCGATCTTGGCCGGCAGCATATCCCGGCCCCGGCGCGCTATTACTCGTGGTGGAGCTATCGCAATCCCGGCTGGCAGGAGAACGACAAGGGCCGCCGGCTGGATCATATGTGGGCCTCGCCTGATCTGGCCCGGCAGGCCACCGCGCACCGGGTGCTGGAAGACGCCCGGGCGTGGGAGCAGCCGTCGGATCACGTGCCGCTGATCACGGAGTTTGATCTCTGAGCGCGCCGTCCCCCTCCCGCCGCGCCGCGCAGGCCGTCGACGCGCTGCGCCACGGCTGGCCGCTGGCGTTTGACGGCGGCCCGGTGCTGCTGCCGGTCGAAACCGCGATCGCGCAGGAGGCGAATGCGACCCGCATGCTGATCTCCGCCGCGCGGGCTGCCACGCTCAAACTCGCAAACCAGCGCGACGCTGCCGCACCGCACGCCCCAGTGCTGATCGCGAGTGGCGAAGCTTTCACCCTGCGCGATGCGCTGCCGATTGCCGACCCGGCGCTTGATCTCGGCAATCCGCTCAAGGGTCCGTTCAAGGCGGTGACACTGGATTGGGAGGAATCGGCACGCGCCGCGTTGGAACTGGCGCGCATTGCGGGGATCTTGCCCGCTTTCCTCGTCAATCCTGACAGCGCGGGCGAGGCCCAGCCGGTCGCCACGAGTGACCTTGCGGCCTATGCCGATGCAGGCGCGCTCAGGATCATCACCCGCGCCCGCCTGCCCGTCTCGGCCAGCGAGGATGCCGAAATCGTCGCGTTCCGTTCCAACGCCGACCTGCGCGAGCATGTCGCGCTGATCATTGGCAAGCAATCGGGCGACCGCCAGCCACTCGTCAGACTTCATTCGGAGTGTCTCACCGGTGACATCCTTGGCAGCCTCAAATGCGATTGCGGCCCGCAGCTTGATGCGGCGCTCCACGCGATGGCGCACGAGGCACGCGACAGCGGCGGGTGGGGCGTGCTGCTCTATATGCGGCAGGAAGGACGCGGGATCGGACTCATCAACAAGCTGCGCGCCTACCGCTTGCAGGATCAGGGGTTCGACACGGTCGAGGCCAATCAGCGATTGGGCCTGCCTGACGAGGCGCGCGATTTCCCCGTGGCGGCGCGGATGCTGGAACTGCTCGGGGCGACCACCATCCGCCTGCTCACCAACAACCCGGCCAAGGTTCGCGCGCTGGATGCCGCCGGGATCACGGTGAGCGAGCGCGTCCCTCACCAGCTTCCCGAAAACCCCCACAACGCGCGCTATCTGGCGACCAAGCGCGACCGTTCGGGACATTTGCTCAGGTGACCGCAATCACAATCCGCCCTGAATGCCCCGGTGACGAGCCCACGATCCACCGGCTCACCGAAGCCGCCTTCCGCGACATGCCCTTCAGCCAGGGTGACGAACAGCACCTTGTCGACGCGCTGCGCCGCGACGGGGATCTGGCGCTGTCGCTGGTCTCCGAGGATGGCACGCGGATCGTCGGCCACATCGCCTTTTCGCGGGTCAGCATCAGTGACGGCGCGGAGGAGTGGTACGATCTCGGCCCGGTCTCGGTCTGGCCCGAACTGCACCATCAGGGGATCGGCAGCGCCCTTATCCGGCGCGGCATCGCTGATCTTCGCGCGCGGGGCGCGGCGGGGATCGTGCTGCTCGGCAGCCCGGCGTATTATGGCCGCTTCGGCTTTCGGCATGAACCTCAGTTGCGCTACCCCGGCCCGCCACCCGAGTATTTCCAGTGTCTGGTGCTCAACGGCACGCTTCCCCGGGGCGAAGTCAGATATGCCCCCGCCTTTCGCGCGCCCTAACGCGGCTCGTACTGCCTGATTCCCGCCGCCAGCTTGTTGCCCTGCATCACGATCCGCGATCCGGTCCAGTCGGCAAAGAAGGCCGTCTCGCGGCTGAGGCCGGGGACGAAGCGGGCTTCGTTGTTCTCGACCCTGAGGCCATCTGAAGGGTGAAGCAGATCTTCTGATCCCAGCGCGATGAAGGTCGAATAATTCTCCTTGTCGCGTCCCTGCACGAACCTGTTGTCCGCAATCCGGCCGACGCTGCCGGCAGGAAGATCGATCATGTAATTGGTGGTGCGCCCGTTGGCGTCATCGAAGCTGTTGCCCTCGATCACAACCTTGGCAGCGCGCGCTTTGAGGTAATGGCCACCGGTGCCGCGTTCGAACCGGCTCTCGCGCACGGTGAGCGAGCCAATGTCGCCGATATAGAGCGAATGGGCGCAGCCTGCGTCATTCTCGCAGGTGCCAAGCCCGGTGAACGTCGATCGGGTGACGTAGAGGTTGATTGCCGGATCAGCAGCGGTGAGGATGCCCTGCTGGCTGTTTTCGAACCGCGCATAGGCAACATTCAGGGAGCCTGTTTCCAACCGGATTCCTGAGCCATTGCCGTCGGCGACGTTGATATTGCTGAAGGTCAGCCCGCGAACCTCTGCGCCCGTGCCGCGCAGCACCAGCGACGCCTTGTCTTCGCAGGCACGGCCCGCGAGCGTCACTGTGCCGGGTTCGGCGGCTTCATAGACGATCACGCCTTCTTCCTGCACGGCGCATTGGCGATAGGTGCCCGGGGCAATGCGGATCGTTGCCCGGGTATTGCCGACAGCGTTCACCGCATCCTGAAGCGTGGCGTAGCTGCGCCCGGTTTCGGCCACGGTAAAGGCACCGGGCACGGTCTGGGCGACAAGCACGGCCGCTGGCAGCGCCAGAGCGGCGGCGAGCGCGTTGAGGGCGAAGGACGGTTTGCGGGTCATCGCTGGAGAAGGTAGCCGACAAAGGTTAAAGCACCATTTGCCGCTTGGCGGAGGGGGCAAGGCTTGGCTAAACCCTCTGCCAATCGGATCTGGGCCAAGTTCCCATGCCAGAGCCGTTCGAGAGGAGACATCCCTTAATCATGCGCAAGATCATCACCCCCAAGCTTGTTGTCGGCGCCGCCGTATGCGCCGCCACCTTGACGCTCGCCGCTTGCGGCAGCGCGGACGACGCCTCGACCGAGGCGAGCGCCGACACCGTGGAAATGCCCGCCGACAGCGCGCTCGCGCCAATCAGCGACGCCCCGGTCGCCGATCCGTCAGCCAGCGCCACCGATGCGCCCCGCCGCTGAAACGCCGGCGGAATAGGCTGCACGCCGATGCCGCGTCTGCCGCTTGCCGCCGTGCTCGCCCCGGTGCTCGCCATAGGCCTCGCAGCCTGCGGGAATGAGGGGGCAAATGCGCCCGGCGCGGTCAGCCCGGGTGAGGCCAAGGCGCTTGATGAGGCCGCCGCGATGCTCGACGAGCGCCGCCTGCCGCCAGAGGCGCTGCCGACCGAAACCGTGCCTGCCGAAATGACAGGCGACGCAACACCCGCTCGCGACTAACCGGGCCGCGCCTGATCGCATGCCTGCTCAAGGATGATTGCCACCATGAATGCCCCCGCCAACCTCGCCGCCCCGCGCACCGCAGGCATGGACGAAGAGACCTTCGAGCAGTT
>RDXA01000388.1 GCA_004292705.1 Sphingomonadales bacterium
ACGATGATCCCGCAGCGCGCATAGGTGCTCTTGCCAAGGCAGATCACCAGCACGTCCTCCGGCACACGGAAATACTCGACCGTGCGGGCGAGCGCGAAGGAATTGGGCGGGATGATGCAGACGTCGGTCTCGCGGTCTACGAAGCTGCCGGGATCGAACGCCTTGGGATCGACCACCGAGGAATTGACGTTGGTGAAAATCTTGAACTCGGGCGCAACCCGGGCGTCATAGCCGTAGGACGAGAGGCCGTAGGAAATCACCCCGTCTCGCCGCTGGGCCTCGACAAAGGGTTCGATCATGCCGTGCTGCTGCGCCTGGGCGCGGATCCATTTGTCGGAGAGAATCGCCATGCACGAGGGATTCCCGATGCCACGCACCGGGGCAAGGTCGCGCGGCGACATATCCCCTTTCGCGGTTGACGCAGACGCAGGCTGTTGGCGGTGCGACCTAACAGGATTTGTCACGAGCATCGCCGCCGCAATCTGCTAATTTCCTCTTGCGACCCGAGGGGCTTACCGCCCCCTACTTCATGCCCCTGCCTTGCGGCAGGGGCATTTTTTCTGGCCATCAGCCCAGGGCAAATTCGGCCCATACCGGCAGATGATCGGATGCGGTTGCGGCAAGGGCGCTGCGATGCACACCGCAGCCTGTCATCCGCAGGCGATTGCAATGCATGATCCGGTCGAGACGGCCGACCGGGCGTTGACTGTGAAAGCTTGGCCCGGGATCAAGCACAGTGAAATGCCGGGCGAACTCGCGGAAGGCTCCCGCTTGCGCTCGCCATTCATTGAGGTCGCCCATCAGCACTGTTGCCCTCTCGGCGCGGGCTGCCTCGGCGAGGGTCGTGATCGCGCGCGCCTGCCGCGTTCGCCACAGTCCCGACAGATCAAGGTGCATGCCGAACACGCTGATGCTCGCCCCGCCGATGCCCAGCGTCGCGCTCACCACCCCGCGCGGTTCAAGGCAGGGGATGTGGATGATGTCGTGGCTCTCGATGGTGATGCCCTTCTTCACCAGGATCGCATTGCCGTGCCAGCCCAAGGAGTCACGCTGCACATCGAGCGGCACCGGGACGTAATCGGTATGGCTATGGATGAGCAGCGACGGCAACGCGCTGACACGCGGGCCGAAGCGGCGATCGGCCTCCTGAAGCGCGACAATGTCGGCATCGATCTCGGTCAACACCTTGAGTATCCGCGCCGGATCGCGGCGGCGGTCGGTGCCGATCGCCTTTCGGATGTTGTAACTGGCAACCTTGATCCGCTGCACCATTCCTTTGCCTAACCCGCAGCCAGCAGGCTGGCGTTGCCCCCGGCCGCTGTGGTGTCGATGCACATCACCCGCTCGGTCGCAAAGCGCGCAAGGTAATGCGGGCCACCGGCCTTGGGCCCGGTGCCCGACAGGCCCTCGCCGCCGAAGGGCTGGCTCTCCACCACCGCGCCGATCTGGTTGCGGTTGACGTAGAAATTGCCGACGCGCGCGTGGGCTTGCACGAAGCGCCGGGTTTCGGCGATACGGCTGTGGAGGCCCAGCGTCAGTCCGAAGCCGGTGGCATTGATGTCGTCCACCACCCGCGCCAGCTCGCCCGCCTTGAAGCGCACCACATGCAGCACAGGGCCAAAATTTTCGCGTTTGAGAGCGGCGACCGAAGGGATTTCGATGATCGTCGGTGCGACGAAATGCCCCTTTGCAGGGGTCCCGGGCAGGCGCTCGACAGAAAGACCGCGGGCGATGCACTCGGCAATATGGGTCTCAAGCAGTGCCTGCGCTTCGGCGTCGATGACCGGGCCGACATCGGTGGCGAGGTCCGACGGATCGCCCACCGTCAGCGCCGCAAACCCGCCTCGGATCATTTCGAGCACACCCTCGGCAATGTCCTCCTGAAGGTACAGCACCCGCAAGGCCGAACAACGCTGCCCTGCGCTCTGGAAGGCGCTTGCCAGCACATCGCGCACGACCTGCTCGGGCAGCGCCGAACTGTCGACGATCATAGCGTTCTGCCCGCCGGTTTCGGCGATCAGCGTGGCGATCGGGCCGTCGCGCATCGCCAGCGCGCGGTTGATGGCGCGTGCCGTTTCGGTCGATCCGGTGAAGGCGACGCCGGCAAGGCGCGGGTCCGCGGTGATCAGCTGGCCGACCTCGCCCGCACCGGGTAGCAGTTGTAACACCTCGGGCGGGATGCCGGCCTCGTGGCACAGCTTCACCGCGAGTGCGGCGATCAGCGGCGTCTGCTCCGCGGGCTTGGCGATGACGCTGTTCCCAGCCGCCAGCGCGGCCGAAGCCATGCCGATGAAGATCGCCAGCGGGAAGTTCCACGGGGCGATGGTAGCAAACACCCCTCGCCCATGGAGGGTGAGGCTGTTCTCCTCCCCTGTCGGCCCGGGCAGAATCGTGGGCGCGCTGAACTGCCGCCGTGCCTCGGCGGCATAGAAGCGCAGGAAGTCCACCGCCTCGCGCAATTCGAGCACGCTATCGAGCAGGGTCTTGCCGGCCTCGCGCTGGCACAGGCTGAGGAATTCGGCACTGTGTGCCTCGAACAGGTTGGCCGCTTCCTCGAGCAGCAGAGCGCGCGCCTCGCCGCCCAGCGCATCCCAGCCGGGCTGTATCGCGGCGGCGCGGGTGAAGGCGGTGTCGACATCCTCAGGTGTCGCATCGCTGCGGGTGCCGATAATCTGCGACGGGTCGTGCGGGGTGGTGATCTGGACCACCCTACCCGCCTGTGTGCCCGGGAAGGTCGGCTCGGCGCTCCACTGGCGGCTTTCGAGGGCCTTCAATTGCTCGAGCAGGGGTCCGCGCACCAGCGGGTCGCTGAGGTCGAGCCCGGCGCTGTTCTGGCGTGTCCCGAAGATCGCGGCAGGCAACGGGATCGCCGGATTGCGGCGCGGGGACAGAGCGGCCAGCTCCGCCACCGGATCACCGACCAGCTCCTCCGCAGGAATGTCGGCATCGCCCATGCGATTGACGAAGCTGGTGTTCGCCCCGTTCTCGAGCAGGCGGCGCACCAGATAGGCGAGCAACTCCTTGTGCCCGCCCACCGGCGCGTAGATCCTGACCGGCGTGCGCTGGTTGCCCTCTAGCGCATGGAGCGCGTCATAGACCTCCTCGCCCATGCCGTGGAGGCGCTGGAACTCGAACGGCTTGCCCGCCGCGAGATGCTTGATCGCGCCGATGGTATAGGCGTTGTGGGTAGCGAAGGCCGGGCGGATCACGTCGGCGTGCTCGAACAGCCGCGCCGCGCAACCGAGGTAGCTGACGTCGGTTGCGACCTTGCGGGTGAAGACGGGGTAATCGGTAAAGCCGCCGACCTGGGAAAGCTTCACCTCGCTGTCCCAGTACGCGCCCTTGACCAGCCGCACAAACAGCTTGCGGCCGTGCCTGCGGGCGAGCTTGCCCGCCCAGTCGCACACCCACACGCCCCGCTTCTGATAGGCCTGAATGGCGAGGCCAAAGCCTTCCCACCGGCTGCCGTCGGGGCGGCGGAACAGTTCGTCGTCGGCGACCAGTTCCTCGATGATGTCCATGCTGAGTTCGAGCCTTTCGGCTTCCTCGGCATCAATGGTGAAGTGGATGTCTGCATCGCGGGCGCGCACGGCGAGGTCGCGGATCATCGGTACCATCGCCGCCTTGGCCCCCGCAGCGTTGTAGAAATTATACTTTGGGTGAAGCGCGGACAGCTTGACCGATATGCCGGGCGAGCCTGCAACCCCCGCGCCCGCCTCGCGCGCCAGCCGTGCCAGCGCGCTTTCGTAGGCCTGCCGGTATTTCTCGGCATCGGCGAAGGTCATCGCTGCTTCGCCGAGCATGTCGAAAGAGTGCGTGATGCCCCGCGCGCGTTCGGGCGCGGCGCGCTTCAGCGCCTCGTCGATGGTGCGGCCGAACACGAACTGGCCGCCGAGAATCTTCATCGCCTGACCCGTCGCGGTGCGGATCACCGGTTCGCCCAGCCGGTTCATCGCGCGCTTGAAGGCCGAGCCCAACCCCTTCTGGCGCGCATCGGGCGGATCCAGCACCTCGCCCGTCAGCATCAGCGAGAAGGTTGCGGCGTTGACGAAGGTTGAGGTGCTTTCCCCCAGATGCTCGCCCCAATCGATCTGGCCGATCTTGTCCTTGATCAGCGCATCGGCCGTGGCGGCATCGGGCACGCGCAACAGCGCTTCGGCAAGGCACATCAGGGCAATGCCTTCCTCGGTATCGAGACCATATTGCTGCAGGAAAGCGTCGATCCCACTCGCCTTCTTGCCGCGCGCGCCTTCGATTAGATTGATCGCGAGCCGTGCCGCAGCCTCATGCACCTGCGCAGCGGGGGTTGCCTGTTCGAGCCGCTCGGCGATGCACGCCTCTTCGTCCTGCCGATAAGCACGGCGCAGGTCGGTGCGGTCGATGCCAGAGACGGCGGCGGGGGCGGCGGCGGGGGCGGGGGCGGCGGAATAGTCGGCCATCTGGTTTCACCTGAAACGATTCGCGGGGGAATGCCCGGCCCTCTGAACCTGCCAAGGCTGCGCTTCAAGCGCGGTCTTTGCAACGCCTCTCCTTGATCGCGCGGCGGGGTAGGGTTAGCCTGCCCGGCAACCAACAGGGGCCTCTCGATCATGCGCATGTTCTGTTTTCACTGCCGCGACGGCGAAGACGGCGGGCGGCTGCGCGCGGTCCACCGGCCCGCGCACCTCGAATTCATCCACGCCAATGCCGAACACTTCGTGATCGTCGGGCCGTTGAAGCGCGCCGACGGGTTGATCATCGGCTCGCTGCTGATCGTCAAGGCCGAGGATGAAGCGGCCGCCCGCGCGATCCTCGCCGACGATCCTTACCTTACCGGCGGGGTGTGGCAGCTGATCCGGGTCGACGAATTCTCGCCGCTGCTGGGGGACTGGGCCTAGCGCGCCTCACGCCAGTGCATCTTCCGGGTGCTCGCTCCGGTGCACACGGTTCCAGCGCACCGACGACCAGAAGGCAAGCCCGATCAGCACCGCGCCGATGACCCCGGTGATCACTTCGGGGATGTGCACGATTGTGTTCAGATACATGATCACCGCCAGCGCGATTATCGCATAAAAGGCCCCGTGTTCGAGATAGCGATATTCGCTCATCGTTCCCTTGTTGACGAGGAAGATCGTCATCGACCGCACGAACATTGCCCCGATGCCGAGGCCGATGGCGATGATGATGAGGTTGTTGGTGAGCGCAAAAGCCCCGATCACCCCATCGAAGCTGAAGCTTGCATCGAGCACTTCGAGATACAGGAACGCGCCGAAGCCCGCCTTGGCGACATCGCCTGTGGTGGGCGTGGGCGGTTCGAGCAGGTGGTTGACGATCTCGACTGCGAGATAGGTCAGCAACCCGCCAATGGCGGCAATCACGAAGGTCAGCGCCTCCTCGTCGGGCAGCATCGCCGATACCGCCCAGGTCCCCGCCAGAACGAGGCCGATCGCCACAGCCTCGATATCCGCGACCTTGGCGAGCGGGCGCTCAATCGCCTCGATCCAGTTCACTTCCTTGTCCGCATCGAAGAAGTACTTGAGGCCGACCATCCCGAGGAACGCGCCGCCAAAGCCCATCAACCCGACATGCGCCTCGCTGACGATGCGCTGATATTCGGCTGGCTCGTTCAATGCGAGACGCATCGCCTCGACAGGGCCGAGGCTGGCGGCCACCATCACGATCACCAGCGGAAAGACGATCCGCATTCCGAACACGGCGATGGCGATCCCCCATGTCAGGAAACGCTGCTGCCAGATCGGATCCATATCCTTGAGGATCGAGGCGTTGACCGCGGCGTTGTCGAAGGACAGCGACACTTCGAGAATGGCGAGCACGGCACAGATCCACAGGATCGACAGCACGCCATCGACCGTCCCGGTCAGCTCCCAGCCGTACCACCCGCCAAGGCCGAGGCACACCACAGTAAACAGCAAAGATCCGCCGAAATGCTTGAACATCGAATTTCCTGTCTGAAGACTTGCGCGCTCATAGTGCGGCGCGGGGTTTCAGGCTAGAGCCCGAAGCTGCCCTTCAGCCCGTCGATCACATATTGTGCCGCCAGCGCGGACAGCAACACTCCGAGAAGCCGGGTGATGACCGCTTCGACCTTGTCGCCCAGCAGCCGGATCAGCGGCCCCGCCGCCACGAGCGCCGCCGCAGTGATCGCCAGCACGGCAGCCAGCGCGGCCAGCACCTCAAGCATTTCCGGCCAGCCTTCAGCCTCGTTCATCAGCAGCATGATCGCCGCAATCGCGCCCGGCCCGGCCAGCATGGGCATGGCCATCGGGAACACCGAAACATCCTCGATTTCGGGCGTGGCGGCGATCTTTTCCGCGCGGCTTTCACGGCGCTGGGTACGCTTTTCGAACACCATGTCGAAGGCGATGAAGAACAGCATCAGTCCGCCCGCGATCCGGAACGAGTTGAGTTCGATGTGGAGCGCGCTGAGCAGTTCCTGCCCGAACAGCGCAAAGATCAGCAGGATGACCGAGGCAATCCCCGTTGCCCGCAAGGCCATGCTGCGCGCTTGCTGCGCGCTCGCGCCCTTGGTCAGCCCGGCATAGATCGGCGCGCACCCCGGCGGGTCGATCACCACGAACAGGGTGACGAAGGCAGAAAGGAAGAGTTCGGTCAGCACCATGTTTTCGCTTTGGCGGCGGGTTCGCGCCCCCTCACATCAATCGCCGGTTGGCACAAGGCTTTGTTCGATCGCGGTCACCCAGCGGCCCAGATAGAAGTAATCGGCGGCGGCATAGCGAGTCCCGTCGGCCCGATGTTCCCAGCGCCAGCGCAGCGTGCCATCGCGCGACAGGCGAGCATCGGCCTTGCCTGCCTCTCCCACCGGAATGGCGGGCGGCGGTGGAATACCGGCCTGCCCACGCGGGCAACTGGCGACAAGGCCCTGCACGGCGTCGATCTCCGTGACGACGATATCGCCCTCCGCCACCGCCTTGCGCGGCGGCGGCTGGGGCACATCATCGCCGCCGACGTCGAAGACATAGCGGTAATCGCCCGTCGGCTGGCGTTCCCAGACGGTGACGAAATTGCCGACCTTGCTCTCCGGATCGCGATAGCGTCCCTGGCTCACCGCCAAGGCGCCATCGCAGCTCATGACCACGACGCGCGGCTGCCACTGCACTGCGGCGGGCGGATCGGTCTGGGTGGCGAGCCACGGCTCGATCAGGAAAGGTCCGTTTCCGCCATGCAGCAACGCGCCAGGGGCAGCAAACTGGCGGAACGCCGTCCACTGACCCTGTTCGCGCGCCGCGCGCGAGAAAGCGAGTTCGGCGGCAACGATGGTGCTCGGCTGCGCGGCTCCGGGGGCCGTGGCGAGTGCACGGTTGATCATCGCCATCTGGCGTTTGTTCGGCTTGGGCGGCCCACCTCCTCCGGAACAGGCAGGAAGCGCGAGCGCGAGAGTGAGGGTGACGAGGCTGGCAACGACCCGCATCTTTATCTCCGTTGGGGCTGCGCGTTTCGGAGCCCTGTTCTTCATCTTGCCGCCAAACGTGAAGGAAGTGCAGCCCTGCGACAAGCTCCGCTCGAACGGGTCTCAGATATCCTTCGGCGCGTCCAGCCCTGCATGCCTGTGCGCGGCGACCAGCGTGTTGCGCAGCAGCACCGCTATGGTCATCGGCCCGACCCCGCCCGGCACCGTGGTGATCGCACCTGCAACGCCCCGCGCCTCGTCGAAAGCGACATCGCCCACCAGTCGCCCCTTGGGTTTGCCCTCGGTGGGTGGCAGGCGGTTGATGCCGACGTCGATCACGGTCGCGCCGGGCTTGATCCAGTCCCCGCGCACCATCTCGGGGCAGCCCACCGCCGCGACCACGATGTCCGCGCGGCGCACCACTTCGGGCAGGCTCCGCGTCCGGCTGTGCGCGATGGTCACAGTGGCGTTGGCATCAGTGAGCAGCTGCGCCATCGGCTTGCCGACGATGTTCGACCGCCCGATCACCACCGCCTCAAGCCCCGACAGATCGCCGAGATGATCTTGCAAAAGCATCAAACACCCGAGCGGGGTGCAGGGAACGAAGCCGGGCTGCCCCACGCTCAGCCGTCCTGCATTGATGACGTGGAACCCGTCGACGTCCTTGTCCGGATCGATCGCGGCAATCACCGCCTGCTCGTCGAGCCCCTGCGGCAGCGGAAGCTGCACAAGGATACCATCAACCTCCGGATCACGGTTGAGCCGTTCAACCAGCGCGAGCAGTTCGGCAGCGCCGGTGGTGGCGGGCAGGCGATGTTCGAAACTGGCGATCCCCGCTTCCTCGCAAGCACGAGCCTTGGCGCCGACATAGACCTGGCTGGCCGCATCTTCGCCGACCAATACCACGGCAAGACCGGGCCGCCGCCCGGCACCATGCGCGAAAGCCGCCGCCGCCGCGCCGATCCGCGCGCGCAGCCCCGCTGCAAACGCCTTGCCGTCGATCAGTGCCGTCTCAGTCATCAGCGCATCGCACCTTGGAGGATGTAGCTGACCGCGTTGAGCAGCATCAGGAACACCATCGGCGAGAAGTCGATCGCGCCGGTATCGGGCATTACCTTGCGGATCGGGCGCAGCGCCGGCTCGAACAGGCGGCTCAGCGCATCATGCACTGCATGGGCGAACTGGTTGCTCGGACTGACCACATTGAAGGCAAACAGCAGGCCGATGACGAACCAGATGATCAGCAACATGTTCGCGGTGCTGATCACCATGGCGAGAATCTGGAAAAGTGCGTCAGTCATTGCGATCCGTTTCCGTTGCGAAGGCGCAGGCCTGTTCGGCGCAGGCGCCCGGTGATGTCCCTTGGTAGGCGTATTAGCCTGTTAATACGCCTCGCGCCATATCTCAGTTCCCGCTCTGGCCTCAGGCGCGCACCAGCGTGCCTGCGCCGCGCGCGGTGAAGAACTCCAGCAGCATCGCATGGCCCACTCGCCCATCGAGCACCACCGCCGCCTCGCAGCCCGATTGAACCGCGGTCACGCAGGTTTCGAGCTTGGGCACCATGCCGCCGCGGATAACGCCGTCTTCGCGCAGCTTGGCGATGTCCGCCGGGGTGAGGTCAGTCAGCAGCCGGCCCTCGCCATCGAGCACACCCGCCACGTCGGTCAGCAGGAACAGCCGGGCCGCGCCCAGCGCCGCCGCAATCGCGCCCGCCATGGTATCGGCATTGATGTTGTAGGTCGCCCCGTCCTCGCCGGGCGCGATGGGGGCGATCACCGGGATCATCCCGGCCGCCACCATCGTGTCGATCACCGAGGTATCGACTTCGGCGGGCTCGCCCACGAAGCCGAGATCGACCACCTGTTCGATATTGCTGTCGGGATCGCGCGTCGTGCGGCTGACTTTGCGCGCCGTCACCAGCCCGCCATCCTTGCCGGAGATGCCGATCGCCCTGCCGCCTGCCGCCGCGATCCAGCCGACCAGTTCCTTGTTGATCGCACCCGAAAGCACCATCTCGGCGACCTTGGCGGTGGCTTCGTCGGTGACGCGCAACCCGTCGACAAAGGTGCTCTCCACCCCCAGCCGCTTGAGCATCTGGCCGATCTGCGGGCCGCCGCCATGCACCACCACCGGGTTGATGCCGACCGCCTTCAGCAGCACGATATCCTCGGCGAAATCGCGCGCGGCCTCGGGATCGCCCATCGCGTGGCCGCCATACTTCACCACGAAGGTGCGCCCGGCATAGCGCTGGAAGTACGGCAGCGCCTCGATCAGCACTTCGGCTTTGAACAGGTCGGGCGCCTCGGCCCTGGGGTGAATTGGCTTGTCGGTCACTGGGGTCCCAATCCGCATGGGCGATCTGCGCTCTGGCCCCGCGCCCTAGCCGCTTGCGGGCGCTGGGCCAAGCGGCTTGGTGCCCCCACGGGGTGTGCATTAGGCAATTCGGCCGCTTGGTGGTATCCACCCTGCCCGAGAGGTGACCATGGGCGACAAGGACAGCAAGACACCCGCCGCCGATCCTGCGGGCGGGGGACGGCGGCAGGAAGTCCGGCGGCAGGCCGAGGCGTCGTTTGACGGGTCGAACCGCCGCAAGAGCGAGCGCCGCGCCGGGGCCGACCGCCGCGCCAGCCCGCGCAACGACGCCACCGACTGACGCCCTGCCTGCCGGGCCTGTTGCAGAGCCGGTGGCGGAGCACCGCTCCATGCCCCCGCCCGCTCGGGCATTCAGCCCGGTGACGCGTTCTCCAGCATCGCGGCAATCTCGTCGAGCAGGTGCAGGCGCTCCCGCTTGAGTTGCTCCAGCCGTTCGTCGCTGGCGGCTTCGATCTCGCACTCGATCCGGTGGATTTCGCGGTTCACCTGATGGTGCCGCTCGGCCAGCCCGGCGAAGTGCGCATCGGTGCATTTCAACCGGTGGAGCGTGGCAGCATCCTCGGGAAAGGCATCGGCGAGTTCGTGCGGCGTATGTGCGGACATGGGCGTCTCCCTTGTTGATGACCCCCGTCTAGGCCCGCGCGCGGCATCCGCATTTGATCCGTGTCAATTTCACCGGAGCGCAACCGCTTTGCCGGTTTTGCCGCGCCGGGGGACGATGGCGTGCCGGTGCGAGGCCTGGCCCCCGCACCTCTCCCGCGCCGCGGCGCTGTTGGAGACACATGAGACACAGTCCAGAAACACAAAACCCGCCCCTCCCGCAGGGGGCATGAGACGGGCGCGATTGGCGGAGGTGCGAGAGGCTGAGCGCGGACATCAGGGCAGGACGCTAGGCCTCGGGGGACAAGTAGGAAAGCGGGGGTTTTGCCGGGGGTTCGACGGGCCCACCCCTAACCTTAGCCGTTTGCGTGAGGCGGGACTCAGATTTCCCTCTCGCTTGCGGGAGGGCTCGGGGGTGGGAATACGCCGCCGCCTAGCGCCGCAGCCAGCAGATAGAGACGGCGTGCACGATGCCGAGGCCAGCGGGGACAGGGTAGCGGCATTTGCCGGACATAGGCGCTCCGGTCGCCCGATCACGCGAGGCGAAACCACCCCCACCTTCCGTCATCCCAGCGAAAGCTGGGACCTAGGACGACCGAGTGCCATGCCCCACCCCTATCGCCGCCCCGAGCTTGACCCGGGGCGGCGGAATGTTTCTACATGCAACCTAGTACACGATGCAGCGATCAATCTTCATAGAATGAACTTACGTCTACTTCGACCCGATTGATTGTCGGAATCCCGTCGTTCACAAAAAAATGAACAGTCAGTGGGTAAGAATCGTAAATGTGGATCGGCTCTTCCGAGTTTGGATCATAGATCAATTCAACGAATACTGTTCCTGGAGCGATCCACTCATCGTCAGCGATTACACTCGCCTCTGGGAAAACGACAAAATTATCAATAATTACCTGGGATGCTAGATCATCCAATTCAGATAGATCTCCGCTTTCCGCGAGTCCATACTCCAACAGAGCATCTTCAATTCGCTCCGCCAGTTCATCCGACCACGCGTCGGATTTTGTAGCCTGAAG
>RDXA01000220.1 GCA_004292705.1 Sphingomonadales bacterium
AGAAGCCGCTCGCGGTCAAGACCGCAGCCGATTACGGCGTCGACCTGACCCCGCGCCTCAAGACCCTCAAGGTCGCCGAACCGCCGGTGCGCCAGGCGGGCGAAAAGGTCGCCGACGTCGCCGCGCTGGTCGAGAAGGTCAAGGCGCTCGGCATCGCTTAAGTCACTGGTTTGTCCCGGGGTGCGGTTCGTGTCGAGCGAAGTCGAGACACACCGCACCGGCCTCTCGACTTCGCTCGAGGCGAACGGGATAGGGATTTGAAAGGATTATCAGATGAAGACTCTGGTTCTCGTCGAACATGACAACACCAAGGTGCACGACGCAACCCTCGCGGTGGTCACCGCTGCATCGAAGCTGGGCGAAGTGCACCTGCTGGTCGCTGGCCACAATTGTGGTTCGGTCGCCGAAGCTGCCGCCAAGATCGCAGGCGTGGGCAAGGTCCACGTCGCGGATGACGCGGCCTATGCCAATGGCCTTGCTGAAAACGTCGCGCCGCTCGCTGCCGGACTGATGGGCCACCACGACGCCTTCCTCGCCGCTGCCACCACGCAGGGCAAGAACGTCGCCCCGCGCGTCGCCGCGCACCTCGATGTGATGCAGGTCAGCGAGATCCTGTCGGTTGAAGGCCCCAAGACCTTCACCCGCCCGATCTACGCCGGCAACGCCATCGCCACCGTCGAATCGACCGATGCCAAGCTGGTCATCACCGTGCGCGGCACCGCGTTCGAGAAGGCCGCCACAGAAGGTGGCTCGGGCGTGATCGAAGCTGTCGGCGGCGCCGGTGATGCCGGCACCTCCAGCTTCGTCAGCTCGGAAATCGCCAAGAGCGAGCGTCCGGAACTCACCAGCGCCAAGATCATCGTCTCGGGTGGCCGCGCGCTGAAGGACGCGGAAACCTTCGAAGCCGTGATCACGCCGCTCGCCGACAAGCTTGGTGCCGCCATCGGCGCGAGCCGCGCGGCGGTGGACGCGGGCTACGTTCCCAACGACTATCAGGTCGGCCAGACCGGCAAGATCGTCGCCCCGGAAGTCTACTTCGCCATCGGCATCTCGGGCGCGATCCAGCACCTTGCGGGGATGAAGGACTCGAAGGTCATCATCGCCATCAACAAGGACGAGGACGCGCCGATCTTCCAGGTCGCCGATATCGGTCTCGTCGCCGATCTCTACGCCGCGGTGCCGGAGCTGACCGGCACGCTGTAAGCATTTCACCGCAAAAGACTTTATTTTGCCACAAGCCTCCGGCAGGTTCGCGCCTGCCGGAGGTTTTTGTTATGCGTCGCACCAGTCTCGTTCTTGCCGCTGTTGCAGCAACCGCCACACCCGCGTTTGGTGCGGAACCCGTGGTTGTCCAGCCGAGCAGTTCGTGGAACCTCGATTACGCTGACGAGAAGTGCATGCTGACCCGCCTGTTCGGCGAGGGGAAGGACGTGCACTTTCTCGCCTTCCAGCAGTATTGGCCCGCTGACGAGGCCGGGGTGACGGTCGCAGGACCGGGTTTCGACCGATTCCGCAGCCTCGCGCGGACCAATGTCCGCTTCTTCGACACGCAGACGCCGTTTCCAACCACGCCCTTCACCGGAACTATCGGGGACTTTGGCAAGGGCGTGATCTTCAGCAATCTGAGCCTCGACCGGGACGCAAGCGGGTCGGATTCGTCGGCTGAGACGGGTGGACCCGTCCTGCCGCAGATGGATCTGGCGCTGGGCAAGCAGGCGCAATTCGTCGAACTGCAGCAAGCCGGACGCGCTGTGCGGCTTGCGACTGGCCCGATGGATGCAGCCTTCGCGGCGCTCAACCAGTGCACGCTCGATCTGATGCGCGAATGGGGGCTCGATCCCGAGCGTCACCTGACCGCGCAAAGCGCCCCCCGCTGGCTGAACGAGGACGCTCTGACACGCAGGATCGTCGCCAATTATCCGCGCGACGCCCGGTTGCAGGGCGAGCAGGGAATCATGCGGATGCGGGTGATCGTGGCTGCTGATGGGACTGTGGAAAGCTGCACGATCATCAGTTCGACCAACACGAAGCGGCTTGAATCGCCCGCCTGCGAAGTGATGCAGCGTGCCGAGTTCGATCCGGCGCGCGATGCCAATGGCACGCCGTTCCGCTCGCTCTACGCGACCTCGATCACCTACCGGATGCGATAGGAGCGGTCAGAGCACGGTCGTCAGGAAGTGCAAAGTCATCCCCACCAGCCCGCCCACCAGCGTGCCGTTGATGCGGATGAACTGCAAGTCGCGGCCC
>RDXA01000221.1 GCA_004292705.1 Sphingomonadales bacterium
ACCAGCCATGCCTTGCACGGCAGCATCACGCCTTCATCCGCGCGGTAGTGGTTGCCAAACATTGCGGTCAGCTCGGCACGGGCAGCATCGCGCACGGCGTGGCCCTGTTCGGCAAGGACACGCCCTGCTGCCATCGATGCGAGAACGAAGTCGGTCGCTTCGTCGGGTGTTGCGCCGGGACCGCCGACAGGTTGCTCTCCCGCGTAGGCCATGGCCTCCATTCCGATAAACCCTGCCGTTGTCAGGATCTTCTCAAGATAGCCGAGGTCCTCGAAGGCGAAAGGCCCCGGCGCGCGCGGCACCGCTGGCGGGACTTCGACATGCGCACGCACGACGCCCATGACCTCCATCATCCACGCATTGTCGCGCGGGTGCGCCCAGACCGCGAGGTTGATCCGCGCCCCCGGCTTGAGGTGGCGGCGCAGGTTGGCGAAGGCGGGCACGGGCGCAGGGAAGAACATCGATCCGAAGCGCGAGAACAGCCGGTCGAAAGGCGCATCGCTGAGCGTTGCCTCCGCCGCATCGGCGCACACGAAGCGCGCAGGGCTACCAGCAGCGGCAGCGCGCTGCTTGGCCTTGGCAATCAGCATCGGCGCAATATCAAGCCCAAGCGCTTCGCCCGCAGACCCCACAGCATCGGCAATCGCCAGCGTCGTCGCCCCGCCCCCACATCCCAGATCGAGCACCCGCTCGCCCGGTTGGTAGTCGGCCCGAGCCAGGAGCGCGGCCCCGATGGGAGCGATCATGCCTTCGAAGCGGTCAAGGCTGAAGAGCCAGCGCTCCCCCATCTCGCCCGCCCAATCCTCGCCCTTGAGCGCTTCGGGTGCTGTTTCGGTCATGCCGGTTCCTCAGAAATGCAGCGCCCGCCCGTACGCGTCGAGCACGCTTTCGTGCATCATCTCGCTCAGGGTCGGGTGCGGGAAGACGGTCTGCATCAGTTCCGCCTCGGTGGTCTCGAGTGTCTTGCCGACCGTGTAGCCCTGGATCAGCTCGGTGACTTCCGCGCCGACCATGTGCGCGCCGAGGAGTTCTCCGGTCTTGGCGTCGAAGATGGTCTTGATGAAGCCTTCTGCCTCGCCCAGCGCAATCGCCTTGCCGTTGCCGATGAAGGGGAAGTTGCCGATGCGGATTTCGTGTCCGGCTTCCTTCGCCTTGGCTTCGGTTAGGCCGACCGAGGCGACCTGGGGGTGGCAATAGGTGCAGCCGGGAATGGCACTGCGGTTCAAGGGGTGCGGGTGGACTTCGGTGTTGCCCATTTCCTGCGCGATGGCCTCGGCGCAGGTGACGCCCTCGTGGCTTGCCTTGTGCGCCAGCCACGGGCCGGGCGTGCAGTCACCGATGGCCCACAGGCCGGGGGTGCGGGTGCGGCCATAGGGGTCGATCTGGATGAAGCCGCGGTCGATCTCGGCAAGGCCTTCGATCCCGATGGTCTCGGTATTGGGGACGATGCCGATGGCGACGATCACGTGGGTGAATTCACTGGTTGCGGCATTGCCCGACTTGTCCTTGATCGTGGCGGTGACCCCTGCATCGGTGACCTTGATCGCATCCACACCCGCGCCGGTCATGATGTTGATGCCCTGCTTGCGGAGCGACTTTTCGAGGAAGGTCGAGACGTCGGCGTCCTCCACCGGCACGATCCGGTCGAGCATTTCGACCACGGTCACATCGCTGCCGAGATCATTGTAGAAGCTCGCGAATTCGATGCCGATCGCGCCCGAACCGATCACCAGCAGTTTGGCGGGGAGTTCGGAGGGCGTCATGGCGTGGCGATAGGTCCACACGCGCTTGCCGTCCGCGGGGGCAAAGGGCAGATCACGGGCGCGCGCGCCGGTCGCGACGATCACGTGCTTGGCAGTGAGGGCTTCCTCGCCCTTGTCGGACTTGACCGTCAGGCTGGTCGGCCCGGTCAGCGTGCCGGTGCCCATGTGCACGGTGATCTTGTTCTTCTTCATCAGATGCGTGACGCCCTGATTGAGCTGCTTGGCCACCCCGCGGCTGCGCTTGACGATGGCGGCCAAGTCCGCCTCAATCCCCTGCGCGACGAGGCCGTAATCGCCCGCGTGCTGCATATAATGAAAAATTTCGGCCGAGCGCAGCATCGCCTTGGTCGGGATGCAGCCCCAGTTGAGGCAGATGCCGCCGAGGCTTTCGCGTTCCACGATCGCGGTCTTGAGCCCGAGCTGCGAGGCTCGGATCGCCGCGACATAGCCGCCGGGGCCGGAACCGAGCAC
>RDXA01000389.1 GCA_004292705.1 Sphingomonadales bacterium
AAACAAAGGCCCGTGGGTCGCGACCTTGAGCGGCGCATATTGCTGCCAGCCGTTGGTGAGGAACGCGCGCGCGATCCCCGCCGTGAACTCGGGGCGCAGCGTCAGCGATTCCCCGCCGCGGTCGTCGAAGGAATACATCTCCTTCGACACCACATCGGTCGTCTCGCCGAGCGACCGCGCGAACACCTCGGTCTTTTCGAACACCGGCATTTCCACCCGGCGGAAGCGATAGAGGCGGCGGACGCGCTCGAAGGTCTCCACCACGAAGGCGAAGGCCTCGGCATCCACGCCGAAGATGTCCTGGGTGCCGCGAATGGCTTGCGGTGTTGTCTTGCTCATGAGGCGGGCGATTAGGCTCACACAAGGTCTTTCGCAATCCTGCGACACGCATTAAGGGCACGCCCAAGTCGCTCTCTCAGCCTCTCACGCCGCACGCGAACACGCACGGCCAGCAACACGGGAACCATCATGCGCATCGACAAGATCCCCACCGGGGTGAACCCGCCCGACGATCTCAACGTCATCATCGAAGTGCCGACCGGCGGCGAGCCGGTGAAGTACGAATTCGACAAGGAGAGCGGCGCGTTGTTCGTTGACCGCATCCTCCACACGCCGATGCGCTATCCGGCCAATTACGGCTTTGTCCCGCACACGCTCTCGCCCGATGGCGATCCGCTGGACGCGCTGGTGATCTCGCGCTCGCCCTTCATTCCGGGCTGCGTGGTGCGTGCCCGCCCGATTGGCGTGCTGAACCTCGAGGACGAGCAGGGCGGCGACGAGAAGCTGGTCTGCGTGCCGGTGAACGAGACCTTCCCCTATTACGCCGACGTGGTCGAAACCAGCGATCTGCCGTCGATCATCTGCCAGCAGATCGAGCACTTCTTCACGCACTACAAGGATCTCGAAACCGAGAAGTGGGTGCGCGTTGGCAAATGGGGTGATGCGGCGGAAGCCCGCCAGGTCACGATCGAAGCGATCGAGCGCTATCAGGCCGGCAAGTAAGCGCTGCGAAAGGCTCCTCCCCGTTCCTGCGGAGCGGGGAGAGCGGAACGATCAGAAAACGCTCAGAAGTGCCTTGAACATCAGGGTCAGGCCGAAGGGCAGGCCAATCGCCAGCGCCCAGAGCGTCATCACATCGCGCTTGAAGGCCGGGGCGTAGGCAGGATCGACCGCCTCTGCGTCGCTGAGATCGGCCCAGCGCGTCTCGAACCAGCGGCACACCGGGATGATCCCCGCGACCAGCACGATCAGCGCCAGATAGGGCAATGCGGTTGACGATCCTTCCGACAGCGCCTTGACGGTCACGAAGATCTGCAAGGCCGTGTAGGCGAGCAAGCCGTAGGCAACGTGGTCGCTCATCGCCTTGCGCCAGTCGCGAACCCGGCCTGCGGACAGCGCCTGCCCCTCGGCGCGGCCTGTTTTGCCTGTGTCTGATTTCACCATGTCTGCCGCTCCCCAACGGTCTGTGCTTGTGACGGCAGTATCGCAAAGCTGTAGCAGAGTTGCAATAAGGCGCGCAGCGCCGACACAAAGTTGCGCGCTGCGCAATCGTGGCTTTGCAAGTCGCTCTAATTGCCCGCTCTTTGCCGAGGGCGGACAGGCCTGACGCTCGATTGACGCGGGAATAAGCAAAAATCCTGCCAAACGCGTGTCGCGTCTTTTCTGCCGCCTCAAGCCTGCTAAAGCTGGTAGACAGATGAGCACGACCATTCTCTCCGACCCGGCGATCGAAGCCGTTCCGCCCCTGCCGCTCGGGAGCGGGCTGGAGGTGATCTCGATCGCCAAAAGCTATGACAAGCGTTCCGTGCTGCGGGACATTTCGCTGACCGTTGCCAAAGGCGAGGTGCTCGGCCTACTCGGCCCCAACGGGGCGGGGAAAACCACGTGCTTCTATTCGATCATGGGGCTGGTGAAGCCGGATTCGGGCCGCATCCTGATGGACGGCGAGGACGTGACCAAGCTGCCGATGTATCGCCGCGCGATCCTCGGCCTCGGCTATCTGCCGCAGGAGACGAGCATCTTCCGCGGTATGACGGTCGAACAGAACATCGCCTGCGTGCTCGAACTGGTCGAGCCCGACAAGGCCACGCGCGCCAGCGAACTTGAGCGCCTGCTGTCCGAATTCGGCCTCATCCGCCTGCGCGAATCGCCCGCGATGGCGCTCTCGGGCGGGGAGCGGCGGCGCTGCGAAATCGCCCGCGCGCTGGCGGCCAAGCCTTCGATCATGTTGCTCGACGAGCCCTTCGCGGGCATCGACCCGCTCTCGATCAGCGATATCCGCGATCTGGTGAAGGATCTGAAAGCGCGCGGCATCGGCGTGCTGATCACCGATCACAACGTGCGCGAGACGCTGGATATCGTCGACCGCGCCTGCATCATTTATGGCGGACAGGTGCTGTTTGCCGGATCCCCGCAGGAACTGGTCGCCGACGAGAACGTGCGGCGGCTCTATCTCGGCGAGAGCTTCACGCTCTAGCGCTGACAGGCATGGCTCTCGGCCCCCGCCTCGATATCCGGCAAACGCAATCGCTGGTGATGACGCCGCAATTGCAGCAGGCGATCAAGCTGCTGGCGGCCTCCAACCTTGAAATCGAAAGCTTCATCGCCGACGCGCTGGAGGCCAATCCGCTGCTCGACACGGGCGGGCCGGCCGATGCAGGCGAGCCCGAACGCATCGAGCTTGCGCCGCCGTCGGGCGAAGATGCGCCAGCCGATCAACTGATGCTGGCAGGCGGGGGCGAGGGCGATGCGCCGCTCGATCTCGGCTCGGTCGACCGCGATTTCGACACCGGCGATGGTGCTGGCCCTTCGATACGCGATGCCGAATGGGGCGCGGCTTCGGCGTCCGGCGGCGACTTCGACGACATGCCCGATTGGGAGCAGCTGCGCGCCGCCGACATCACTCTCGCCGAGCATCTCGCAAGCCAGATCGGCGCAGTGGCCAGCGATCCGCAGACCGCCATCATTGCGCGCCACATCATCGGCCTGCTCGACGAGGCGGGCTATCTCACCACCTCGTTGGAAGAGGTGGCAGACGACCTCGGGGTCGATATCTTCGAGGCCAAGGCGGGTCTCAGGCTGGTGCAGTCGCTCGACCCGTCGGGCGTCGGCGCGCGCAACCTCGCCGAGTGCATCGCCATCCAGGCACGCGAGGCGGATCGTTACGACCCCTGCATGAACGCCCTGATCGACAATCTCGATCTGGTGGCGCGGGGCGAGGTCGAACGCCTGAAGCGCCTGTGCCGGGTCGATGATGAGGATTTCGCCGATATGCTGCGCGAATTGCGCAGTTACAACCCGCGCCCCGGCCTCGCCTTCGCGCCTTCCGACAGCAGCAGCGTGGTGCCCGACATCCTCGTCACCGCCAATGCGGCGGGCGGGTGGGACATTGCGCTCAACGAGGACACCCTGCCCAAGCTGATCGTCAACCGGGGCTATTTCCTCGAACTCAATGCCGGGGCGACCAGCCGCGAATCGCAGGGGTGGCTGAAAGAGAAGCTGGCCGACGCTCACTGGCTGATTCGCGCACTAGACCAGCGCCAGAAGACAATCCTCAAGACCGCCGCCGAGATCGTGAAGCAGCAAGACGGCTTCTTCCGCCGCGGCGTCGCCGAACTGCGGCCGCTGACTTTGCGCGAAGTGGCCGAGCAGATCGAAATGCACGAAAGCACGGTCAGCCGGGTCACCAGCAACAAATACCTCGCCTGCGCGCGCGGGACCTTCGAGCTGAAATACTTCTTCACCAGCGGGGTCGCCTCAGCCGATGGCGAGGGTGCTTCGAGCGCCGCGATCAAGGCGCGGATCAAGGCGCTGATCGATGCCGAGACCGCGAAAAACATCCTGTCCGACCAGCAGCTCGCCGAAATGCTCCAGAAAGAGGGTTTTGACCTTGCCCGCCGCACCGTCGCCAAATACCGCGAAGCGATCGGGCTGGGGTCAAGCGCCGAGCGGCGGCGGGCGAAGAAGCTGGCGGGTGCCTCTTAGGACTTTCCCGCCCCGACGCGCCACCCGTAGAGGCCGATCCCGGAGGCAGAACTGCCGCCGCACGGGGTGTGACTCGAAAGACTCAGTCCAAAAAGTTAACGACCTAAACTTCTTATTAACCTTTTTTGGTGAGAAGTGGCGTGGTTAACAGTTGGCAACCTCCCCTAAGCGGGGGTTACCACGGGGACAGGCACCGAAAGTTACGGGGGACTGCAATGCGCGTTCTGCTGATCGAAGACGAACCGACCACCGCCAAGGCGATTGAGCTGATGCTCACCACCGAAGGCTTCAATGTCTATTCGACCGACCTTGGCGAAGAGGGCTTGGACCTTGGGAAGCTGTATGATTACGACATCATCCTGCTCGATCTGAACCTGCCCGACATGCATGGTTATGACGTGCTCAAGAAGCTGCGCGTCGCCAAGGTGCAGACCCCGGTGCTGATCCTTTCGGGCATCTCTGAAATGGATTCCAAGATCCGCAGCTTCGGCTTCGGCGCTGACGATTATGTCACCAAGCCGTTCCACCGCGAAGAACTGGTCGCCCGCATCTATGCCGTGGTGCGCCGTTCGAAGGGCCACTCGCAATCGGTCATCCGCACCGGCAAGCTCGCCGTGAACCTCGACGCCAAGACGGTCGAAGTCGATGGCGCGCGCGTGCACCTGACCGGCAAGGAATATGCGATGCTGGAGCTGCTCTCGCTTCGCAAGGGCACCACGCTGACCAAGGAAATGTTCCTCAACCACCTCTACGGCGGGATGGACGAGCCCGAACTCAAGATCATCGACGTGTTCATCTGCAAGCTGCGCAAGAAGCTGTCGCTGGCCTGCGGCGGTGACAACTACATCGAAACCGTGTGGGGCCGCGGCTACGTGCTGCGCGATGCGGACGACGCGATCGAAGCGGCGTAGCCGGTTGCGCTTGCGGCCCTTAGGGCCGTGCCAGTGCTATCATCATGTAATGCGCCCGGAGCCATCTGGCCTCGGGCGCATTGCTTTTGGGGCTACCGCGCTGCCAGATGCTCCTCGATCCGCTTGAGAAAGCTCTGCGTCGACCAGTCGAACTCGATCATTTCGATGTCGGGCGTGTAGAACGCGCCGTTGCCGCGCGGGCGGTCGACATACATCTTCATCGGGATAATCCCGCGCGCCATGCCCGAAGGCAGCGGCGGGTTGCGCACTTCCATATAGGTTGAATCCGCACTGGACGGCGCGCCGATCAGGATCGTGTTGGGGAACAGCTTGAACACGTCGATCGCATCGAGGCACGCGCTCGCGCATTGGCCTGGGACGACGACATAGACCGGCACGGTCAGCTGCGGCGCGGGCGGGGCGGCGTCGGGCTGGGCGGGCGGGCCGAAATCGGGTTCGACGAACCAGGTGTCGCCCTTGGCGATGGCGCTCTCGAACAGGGGGATGAACTGCGCCACGATGGCGGCAGTTTCGGCATCGCCCTGTTCGTTCAGCAGATCGACGTAGCTGCGCACTTCGGCAAGGTTGCCGGTGGTTGGCCGCCACCACACAGCGGTCTTTTCCGAGCGTTTGGCGGCGCGCGTGTCGACCGCTTCCTCGCCCCACAAGAGCCGCGCGATCTGGCGGCTCCACGCCGATGAGCCGCCATTGTTGAACCTCAGGTCAAGCACAACCGCCCGTGCGCTGCGCAAGGTGTCAGCCTTGGCGGCCAGCGCGCCGAACAGCGCCTGATAGGCCGCCACCCCAGCCTCGTCGGGCTGGAAGTCGGGCATGGCAATCCAGTGGATGCCGGGCGCGCGTTCTGCCAAGCCGATAGGGAGCAGGTCGCCATTGACCGAGCCGTTGCGCCAATCGCTGTAATGGTCGGGCACCGGGCTCCAGGTCAGGGTGCGGTCGGCGGCGACCCCATCGGTGACGAAGCGGCAGGTCTGCGGCAGCGCAGCGAAGGGGTTACCGTCATCGACCAGCGCCAGCCGCGCCGAGGCCCACCACGCGCCGGGCACGCTTGCCCCGCTGCGCCAGCCGAACACGCGGGTCTTGACCAGATCTGTGATCGGTGTGCCGTCGCAGCTTTCGATCCGGCTGCCAGCGGTCGGCCCGCCCTCTGCCGCTTTGTAGACATACATGGCATCCCCGCGCCACGCCGCGATGAAGCCGGGCCAGCGGATCGTCGGGGCATGTTCCTGCGGCAGCGTGGCATAGGCGCCCGCGTGGACATCGTTGAGCACCGCAGTGAAGCGGTCGAGGCTGGCCTCGAACCCGGCTGCCGAGGTCGCCTGCACGGCATAGCCCAGCGCCTCGCTGCGCGCCTGTTCGAGCAGGGCAGGGAAGGCCGGGTTGGCAGGATCGTGCATCCCGGGGTGATTTGCCCGGGTCTCGGCATAGAGCGCCTCGATATCCTGCGCGGCGAGCGCGGCCCAGTCGGGGGCTTCGGCGGCAAGCGGTGCGGCGGCGAGTGCAGCGGCAAGAATGGCAAGGTGCTTCACAACTGGCTCCCTGATAGCCCGGCGCCGGATTACCGCCCGCCCGCCACAGGCGCGACGGGGGATCGACGAAAGCCTTAGACCTCCCGGCCAAGGCCCGCTTCCGTTTGGTGGTGGTTTGGCCCGTGTCTTTTGCTAAAGGCCCCGCCCATGACGGCATACAAGGAAGGCGACCCCACCACCATCGCGCGGCTCTATGGACGCAGCGTGGGCAAGAAGCTGCGCAACTATCAGCAGGGGCTGGTCGACAACCTGCTGCCGCAGATCGCCGTGCCTGCCGAAGGCGCGGTGACGTCCGAGGTGCTGTTCGGTGATGCGCGCCCGCTCAATTTCGAGATCGGCTTCGGCGGCGGCGAGCATCTGGCCTATCGCGCCGACCTGCTGCCCGATCACGGCTTCATCGGCGCGGAGCCCTTCGTCAACGGGGTCGCGCAGGCGCTGACCCACATTGCCGACCAGCGCCTCGCCAATATCCGCCTGCACCACGGTGACGCGCTGGAGGTGCTGGCGCGCATCCCCGATGGGGCGCTGACGATGCTTTACCTGCTCCATCCCGACCCCTGGCCCAAGGCGCGCCATGCCAAGCGGCGGATGATGAACGACGGGCCGGTGCGGCTGTTCGCCGAGAAGCTGAAGCCGGGCGGTGAATTTCGCTTCGGCACCGACCACGCGGTCTATCTGCGCCACGCCCTGATGGTGATGCAGCGCCACCGCGACCTGTTCGACTGGGTGGTCGAGAAACCAGCCGACTGGCAGGTGCGTCCCTCCGGCTGGCCCGAGACGCGGTACGAACACAAGGCCCGTACGGTGTATGGGCACGAGGTGTGGTATTTCCGGTTCCGGCGAAAGTAGGGCTGGTCAGACGGCTTGGCTCAGAACTTGTGCGTCACGCCGATGATCGGGCCGGTCTGGCTGCCTTCGAACAGCGTCCCGCGATCACGGTAATCGAGATGAAGGTGCCGCCAGCCTGCCGAAAGGAAAAAGCGGTCCGAGGCGCGGTAGTTGAGGGTGGCGACCACCTGATAGGTGAAGTCCGACCCAATCCCGAACCCGCCGATATCGGCCTGCAACAGGGCCGACAGGCGCGGCGCGACCGCGGCATTGATCCGGGCAGCGACAAGGGGGTCGATGAAGGTCTTGCCCGGCGCGAGCGCGACGCCGGCCAGTGGCACATCGACCTGTCCGTCCAGATCCCACAGCCGCGCTCCGGCCAGCAGATCGACTGTCAGACCCTCGCTATCCTCGACCCGTGCCCCGGCGAGCGCGCTGATCGCAAGCTGGGAGACCTCGCCGGATGCCGGTATCCCGGGCGGCACCCGCCCTTCGCGCGACAGGGCGGCATAGGACACGTCGGCGACCGCGACGAAGCGATTGCGGCGGAACTGTCCGCTGACGAACACGGCAGCGTCGAGATCGCCAAGCACCTCGCCGAAGCTGTTGTCGAACTCCAGCGTCGGCGCGCCTGCAAAAGGGCGGAAATCGCCCGTCGCGCCGGCAAGCCAGCCGTAGACCGTGATTTGCACATTGCTGTCGTTGCCGGCCGGACTGTCCGTATCCTGCGCAGCGGCGGGGGCGGCTATACCGGCAACGAGTCCAGCCGCAAGCGAGGCGGCGCACCAGCCGTTCATTGGCCCGGTCCCTTCACGATCACCCCGTCCTTCATGATCACGGCAAAATTGCCCGCCGGGTCGCCGATCAGGTCGATATCCGCCAGCGGATCGCCGCGCACCAGAATGAGATCAGCCAGCGCCCCCGGCGCGACCACGCCGAGCCGCCCTTCATAAGGCGTGCGCGGGCCGGACAGGGCGAGCAGTTCGGCATTGCCCGATGTCACCAGCTTCAGCAGCTCGGCTGGTGTGAAATAGGGCTTCAGCCGCAGGATATAGGCGTTCTGCTGGGCGTTGAGATCGGGTTCGAACAGGAAATCCGTGCCCCAGGCGAGCTTCACGCCAAGCCGTTTGGCCATCGGCCACACCTGCCGCTGGCCTTCGATCACAGGCTTCCTTTTCTCGCGCCGCTTCGGGTCCATCGCTTCGGTCGAATCGACCAGCATCTGGCCCGACAGCCAGATGCCCTTTTCGGCCATCAGCCTGAGCGTGTCTTCATCCAGCAGGTTGCCATGCTCGATCACCTTGACCCCGGCCTCGATCGCGCGGCGCACCGATTTGGGGTGATAGGCGTGGACGGTGACATAGGTGTTCCAGTCCGATGCCGCATCGACTGCCGCCTTCATCTCGTCGAGCGTATATTGCGTCACATCGAGCGGATCATATTCCGAACTGGTGCCGCCGCCGGCTGCGATCTTGATCTGGCTGGCACCCATCCGCAGGTTCTCGCGCACGGCGGTCAGCACTTCATCGCGCCCGTCGGCGATCACGCTCGCCCAGACTTGCTCGGCCTTGGACATCTTGCCTGAAAAGCGCCGCGACGGCTCGTCCGGCCCGCGCAGATCGGCATGGCCCGAGGTCTGCGAGATCATCGGCCCCGATGGCCAGATGCGCGGGCCCATCAGCTTGCCGCTGTCGATCAGCCGCTTGAGCATGAACGAAGGCCCGCCCACGTCGCGCACCGCGGTAAAACCGCGCAGCAGCATCGCGCGCGATTGCACGGCGGACAGCTGCATGACCTTCTCGAGGCTCATGTCCGGCGCGGTCATCGCAGCGGGCGCGAGGCTGTTGAACATCATGTGCACGTGATTGTCGATCAGGCCGGGCATCAGGGTCTGCCCCGTCCCGTCGATCACCGTCGCTTGCGGCGAGGCAGGCGCGGCGTCAGGCCCGATCGCGGCGATCACATTGCCGCGCACCACCACAGTGGTCGGCGCGGAGAGGGTATCAGCCGTGCCGTCGAACACCCGGACATTGGAGAACACCACCTCGCCCGCGGGAGCCTCCTGTGCGGCGAGCGGGGTGGCGGGGGCCAGCGCAAGGGCGGCGCAGGCTACGAATGCCGCGCGCAAGAATCCCGTCATCATGGCCTTGTCTCCTCTCCGTCTTGCGATAGGTCAGGATGACATGCGGTATCCACCATGCCAAGAATAATCAGGGTTTTGCACGGGATGCCGCCAGTCCCCGCGCCACCCGCCACCAAGGCATCAACGCAAAGCCGATCTGCCCCGCCACCCCCAGCAGCGCGTGCAGCTGGCGCAGGCCTGCGAGCCACTGCGCCGGGGTCTGTCCGGTCAACACCCCGGCCAGGGCGCATTCCGCCGCCATCAGGACCGCAAAGGCCAGCGCGCCCACGGCCAGCGCCTCACCGCTGTTCACAATCCCAAATCGGCGCACCAGCCAGCCTGCCGCGAGCCACTGCCGGTGAGGATCAGCGGCAACTCGATCAAAGTCGCAGGGATCAGCCCCACCAGCGGGATGACCCACAGCACGCGGATCGTGCCGAGCACAAACCCCAGCGCGAAGACCACCGCCCAATAGGCAATGGCCGCGCGCAGGATCATCACCCCACGACCCCCGCACCCGCCAGCACGGCGAGCGTCAGCACGTCGGGCACAGTCGCGGTCATCGGCACAATCTGCACCGGCTTGGCCATTCCGATCAGCATCGGTCCGATGGTCGAGTTGCTTCCCAGCTCCCGCAGCAGCTTGGCCGACAGGTTGGCCGATTGCAGCCCCGGCATGATCAGCACATTGGCCGGGCCGGACAGGCGGCTGAAGGGATAGAGCGCCATCACCTTGGGATTGAGCGCCGCATCGGGTGCCATTTCGCCTTCGTACTCGAAGCCCGGATCTTCACGATCAAGGATCGCCACGGCTTCGCGGATGCTGTCGAGCCACTGGCCCGAGGGGTTGCCGAAGGTCGAATAGCTGAGGAACGCCACGCGCGGTTCGTGGCCCATGCGCCGGGCGACCGCGGCCGTCTCCTTGGCGATATGGGCCAGCTCTGCCGCGTTGGGGCGTTCGTTGATCGTTGTATCGGCCAGGAAGGTGGTGTGGTTCTTGCCGACCATCATGTGGATGCCGAACGGCAGCGCATCTTCCTTGTGATCCAGCACCATGTTCACTTCACGCACGGTCTGGGCGAAGGTGCGGGTCATGCCGGTGATCATCCCGTCGCCGTGCCCCAGCGCGACCAGCAGTGCGGCGAAGACGTTGCGTTCCTGATTGACCATCCGCCGCACATCGCGCTCGGTATAGCCGCGCCGCTGGAGCCGCTTGTAAAGGTAATCGACCATGGCGGGCACATGCTCGCTATCGGCCGAGTTCTGGATCTCGAAACTGCCGGGATCGCCCACTGAAAGCTGGTGCAGCTTGTCGAGCACCGCTTTGGTGCGCCCCACGAGAATGGGTGTGCCGTAACCGAAATCGCGGAACTGGATCGCGGCGCGCAGCACCACTTCTTCCTCGGCCTCGGCAAACACCATCCGCTTGGGGTTGGCCTTGGCGACTTCATAGACCCCGGAGAGGACCGAAGTGGTGGGGTTAAGGCGCGAGCGCAGGGCGATGCGATAGGCGTCGAAATCCTCGATCCGCGCGCGTGCGACGCCCGAATCCATCGCCGCCTTGGCGACGGCCGAGGACACGACTTCGATCAGGCGCGGATCAAACGGAGCGGGGATGATGTAATTGGTGCCGAACTTGTGGTTCTTCCCATAGGCCGAGGCGACTTCTTCGGGCACCTGCTGCCGCGCGAGCTCGGCAATCGCCTCGGCTGCGGCGACCTTCATTTCTTCGTTGATGGTGGTCGCCTGCACATCCAGCGCGCCGCGGAAGATGAAGGGGAAGCCGAGGACGTTGTTGACCTGGTTCGGAAAATCGCTGCGCCCGGTGGCGATGATCGCATCGGGGCGCACGGCCTTGGCTTCGTCGGGCATGATTTCGGGCACCGGGTTGGCCATCGCGAAGATGATCGGCTTGTCGGCCATCCGCTTGACCCATTCGGGCTTCAGCGCGCCCGCAGCCGACAGGCCGAGGAAGATATCCGC
>RDXA01000390.1 GCA_004292705.1 Sphingomonadales bacterium
GTCGATGGCAGCGCAAAAGGCGGCAGGCCCTGCGGGATCGCCCCCACCACCGACACGCCCTGCGCTTCCAGCCCGAAGCCCACCACGGCGAGGATCGAGAGCGCCACCGCCACCACCGGCCCGGCCTTGGCGCTCATATCGGCGGCGCGCAGGCTGAGGCCGAGCTTTTGCAGCGCGGGCTTCAGGCCCTTGCGCACCCAGAACAGGAACAACGTCGCGGGCACGCCGATGGCGAAAGTGACAAGGTTGGTCTCGCCCACCGCGCCCGCGAGGCCTTCCAGCATCTCCGGCCAGGTCTCGCCCCCGGCCTTGACGCCGAGGACGTGCTTCAGCTGGCTGGTCGCGATCAGCACGCCGCTCGCCGAGATAAACCCGCTGATCACGGGATGCGACAGCAGGTTCGCAAGGAACCCCAGCCGCAGCAGGCCCAGCACCACCAGCATCACGCCCGACAGCGCGGCGAGCGTGATCGCCGCCTCCCAATATTCCGCCGTCCCCGGCGCGGCCACCGCGCCCACTGCGCTCGCCGTCATCAAGGACACCACCGCCACCGGCCCCACCGCCAGCGTCCGGCTGGTACCGAACAGGGCATAGGCGAACAGCGGCAGGATCGAGGCATACAGGCCCACCACCGGCGGCAAACCGGCCAGCATCGCATAGGCGAGGCTCTGCGGGATCAGCATGATGGTGACGATCACCGCCGCCATCAGGTCGCTGGTCAGCGCGGGGCGGTCATAGGTGCGGCCCCATTCGAGGATCGGGAGATAGCGCGACAGCATGGGAAGATTACTGCGCAATCAGCCCGCCGGGCCCGGCAAGCCATTCGCGGCCCTTCAGCATCCCGTTCCAGTAGAGCCACGGGAGAAAATCGGCCTTGAGCATCCATGACAGGCGATTGGCCTTTGTGCCATCTATCAGCCAGGTCGGGAAACTCGGCGCAAGCTTGCCGCCATAGCCAAACTCGGCGAGCACGATCTTGCCGCGCTCCACCGTCAACGGACACGAGCCATAGCCGTCATAACCGGCGATTGGCCCCTTGCCGTCCAATTGGCGCAAGGCATTCACCGCGACCACCGGGGCTTGTTTGCGCGCGGCGGCAGCGGTCTTGGCATTGGGCATCGACCCGGCATCGCCCAGCCCGAAGACATTGGAATAGCGCACATGCTGGAGCGTGTGCTGGTCGACATCGGTAAACCCGCTCGCGGCCGCCAGCGGACTGTCAGCGAGGAATTGCGGCGCGACCTGCGGGGGGACGACATGCATCATGTCGAAGCTGCAACTGACTTCGCCCTCAGCAGTCTGGAACACCGCAACCCGGGCTGGCCCGTCAACCGCAACCAGATTGCTGCCCAGTTCGAGACCAATGCCGTATTTCCCGACATATTCCATCAGCGCCGGGACATAGTCTGCCACCCCGAACAACACCGGCCCGGCGTTGCGAAACTCGACATCGATCTTGCCAAGCACGCCCGCACGTAGCCAATGGTCGCAGGCAAGATACATCGATTTCTGCGGCGCGCCGGCGCACTTGATCGGCATCGGCGGCTGGGTGAAGATCGCCCTGCCCGCCTTGATCTGCTGCACCAGTTCCCACGTATAGGGTGCCAGATCGACGCGATAATTGCTGGTGACGCCGTGTTTGCCGAGGGTGGTCTCTAGCCCCTCGATCTTTTCCCACGCCAGCCGGATTCCGGGAGCCACGATCAGCACTTCGTAGGTGAGCGTGCTTCCGTCGGCGAGCGTCACCTGATTATTCTCGGGCTGAAAGCTGGCAGCGGCCTGCTTTACCCAAGTCACGCTCTTCGGCATTACGCTCGCCATCGGGCGGGTGGTGGTAGCGACGTCGAACACGCCCCCACCGACCATTGTCCAGCCGGGTTGATAGGCATGGGTGTCGGACGGCTCGACAATCGCGATGTTAAGCCCCGGGCGGCGCCGCAGCATGGAGGCCGCGGTGGCGATACCTGCCGCACCGCCGCCAATGACGACGACTGAGTGTGATGCCGTGCTCATATCCGATCCCTCCCGTGTGCGGGCCTAGTCGCCCGCTGCCATGCGCTCGGCGAGCGATGACAGGTCGTATCCGGCTGATTGTGCGTTGGCGACGCGGTCGGCGACACTCAGACCGCCAACATTGGCGAGCGCATCAAGCGTGGCCGCGCGTGTGCCGGTACGGCAATAGGCCAGCACCTTGCCCTGCGTGCCGCGCCGGATCGCACCGAAGGCGGCGATTGCGGCGGGCGGGAACAGGCCGCCGGTGACAGGGATATGGTGAAAGGCCAGCCCCGCCTCCTGCGCCGCCCGGCGCATTTCATCGAGAGGCGGCTGACCGGGTTCCTCGCCATCAGGGCGGTTGCAGATCACTGCGACGAAGCCTTGGGCGGCGAGGTTCGCCAGATCGTCAGGCTGCATTTGCGGGGCAACCGCAAGCGTTGCATCAATCGGGCGAAGTTCCATCATCCTTGTCCTTCCAGCAGGCGCACCAGCAGCATCCCGGCGAGCATCGCCGCGACGAAAATCGCCGCCGAAAGAGGTTCTATTGCGAGCGCGGCAAAGCCGGGGCCGGGGCACAATCCGGCAATCGCCCAGCCAATCCCGAACAGGGCGGATCCCCCGACAAGCCGCGGTGTGATATCGCTGCGGTCAGGCAGGGCGAAGCCTTCGGCAAGGAAAGGACGCAACATTCTGCGCTGGAGCATCCAGGCGAGCGCCATCACAAGCACCGCGCCGCCCATCACAAAGGCCAGTGTCGGGTCCCAGTCGCCGAACAGGTCGAGAAAACCGCGCACCCGCGCCGGATCGGTCATTCCGCCGATGGTCAGCCCCGCGCCGAAGATCGTGCCCGCTGCAAGCGGAACCAGCGTGTCGCGGATCATGGCAGCACCTCGATCCCCAGCGCGTTCATAGCCGCGACCGTGGCAAACCCGGTGGCCATGAAGGTAGCCGTGGCAACCAGCGAGCGTTGCGAGAGGCGGCTCATGCCGCAAACGCCGTGGCCGCTGGTGCAGCCCGACCCCAAGCGGGTGCCGATACCGACAATGAGACCCGCGACCACAAGCAGCAGCGGTTCGGCAAAGGCAGGGGATGCAGCGTCAGTCTGGCCCATGACAATCAGCGCGCCGAGCGGCAAACCGATCAGGAACGCCCATGCGCCCATACGGGGCATTGATCCCTCGGCCAGTCCGAAAGCTCGCGCGGCAATACCGGACACCCCGGCAATCCGCCCCGCCCCCAGCAACATCAGCGCCGCTGCAAGGCCGATCAGCACCCCGCCGGTCACCCCGGCAAGCGGTGCAGCTTCAGGAAATCCCGGTAGGCTCATACCGCGTTGACCGGCAGCTTGAGATAGACAACGCCGTTGTCATCCGGCGGCGGCAGGTGGCCGGCGCGCATATTGACCTGCACCGAAGGCAGGATCAGGCGCGGCATATCCAGCGTGGCATCGCGCGCCTCGCGCATGGCGACGAATTCATCCTCGGTCACACCGTCATGCGCATGGACATTGCCTTCGCGCTCGGCTGCGACGGTTGTCTCCCAGACATATTCGGTGCGGCCCTTGGGCAGATAGTCGTGGCACATGAACAGCCGCGCCTCGCCCGGCAGCGATAGGATCCGGCGCAGCGAGCGGAACAGGGTGCGCGCATCGCCGCCGGGGAAGTCGGCGCGGGCCGTGCCGTAATCGGGCATGAACATGTTGTCGCCCACGAACACCGCCTCGCCCACGACATAGGCGATGCAGGCCGGGGTATGGCCCGGGACATGCATCACCGTGACCGGCAGGGTGCCGATGGTGAAGGTGTCGCCGTCGCTGAACAGCGCGTCGAACTGCGAGCCGTCACGCTCAAACTCGGTGCCGGCGTTGAACAGCTTGCCGAACACCTGCTGCACCTTGGTGATATCGGCCCCGATGGCGATCTTCCCGCCGAGCTTTTCCTGAAGATAGGGCGCAGCCGAGAAGTGGTCGGCATGGGCGTGGGTTTCGAGCAGCCACATCACTTTCAGGTTATGAGAAGTGACATAGTCAATGACAGCATCCGCCGAAGCAGTTGCAGTACGCCCGGAGGCCGGATCGAAATCCAGCACCGAGTCGATCACGGCCGCATCAAGCGTTGCCGGATCGTGCACGACGTAGGTGACAGTGAAGGTCGCTGGATCGAAAAAGCTTGCGATTTCGGGGCGCAATGCCGCGCCACCCGCAATACGCAGGACTTGCTCGGTGGCGGCTTCAAGAACAGGATCAACGGTTGCCATAGCACTTTTCCCACTCAGTTTCATAAATTGAGTATATGTCTTGTAATGCTGCTGTCAAGTGTTATGGTCGCCGGCATGACCCAAGACACGACCACCCTACCGCCATGTGCTGGCCTCAGGATCGGTGACATTGCCCCGGATTTCGAGGCGCGCAGCACGCTCGGTCCAATCAAACTTTCGGCCCACCGCGAGCGCTGGCTGGTCCTGTTTTCGCATCCAGCCGATTTCACGCCGGTGTGCACCACTGAATTCGTTGCCCTTGCCCGCGAAACCGCCGCCTTCGAAGCGCGCGACTGCGGCCTTATGGCGCTCTCGGTTGACAGTCTCTTCGCCCATTTCGCCTGGCTTAGGATGATACGTGACCGGTTTGGCGTGGAGGTCCGGTTTCCGATCATTGAAGACCCGACACTGGTGATCGGACGCGCCTTTGGCATGGTTTCGGCGCAGGACAGCGATAGTGCCGCGGTTCGCACCACCTTTTTCATCGACCCCAGGGGCGTGATCCGGGCGATGACCTGTTATCCGGCTAATCTCGGCCGCTCTGTCCCCGAAATGCTGCGTATCCTCGACGGACTTCAGGCGATCGACGCTAAGGGCGCATTGGCCCCGGCCAACTGGCAACCGGGCGAACCCTTGCTGGCCGCGCCGAGCCACGATCTTGATACGGTGTTCGCAGCTGAGGAGGCTACCGCCTGGTTCCTGCGCAATGCCGGGGAGGCGGACTGATGGCAGAGGACGAACTGATTGAAGCTCTCAAGGCGCTGGCCCACCCACTGCGCTGGCGCATCATGTCAGCGCTAGGCTCCGCCGAACGCAATGTCGGTGAGATCGAAAAGGCCACCGGTATCGGGCAGCCAGGCCTCTCGCAGCAGCTTGGAGTGTTGCGCAAGGCGGGTCTGGTCGCCACCCGCAAAGAAGCCAAACTGGTGTTTTACTCCTTGGCTCAGGCGGAGATGGCAAGCGTAGCGGCGGCGCTGGCCGTGTTGGCACCCACTGCACGAACACCAAAGGGTGAACCTGCGGCCCGGCACACACCCGCGCCGGGTGTCGCCAATTTTGCCCGGCTGACCTGAACTAGCGGATGCGGCGGCGGGGCCAACTCAAGTAGTGACCCCGCCTGCGCGCGTTACATCGTCCAGCGGAAGCCAAGGAAGAACGAACGCCCCATGGGGCTTACCGGATAGGCCCGCTCCGTCACGAAGGGCTTGACGTCGGACAGGTTGTTGACCCCGCCAAACAGTTCCAGATCATATTTCTCGAAGGTGTAAGAGGCTGCCAGATCGTGGGTCCAGGTCTCCCCGACCATACCGGCAGGCCCGAACTGGGCAGCAATTGTCTCGATTTCGACCCCGCGCAGAGCCATCTTCCCGAAGTAGCCCAGCGTATAGCTGAGATCGAACTCGCCAATGCCATAGGTCGCGGTGGCGCGGCCCGACCATTCGGGGCGGCCGATTTCGGTCAGCTCCGGATCGATCCGGGTAAGGTCGGTCGGGTCGAAGAAGAAGTCGAGCCGATCAACCCAGGAACCCGAAGCACTGAGCCCCAGACGGTGTTGCCCAATGGTGGTGTTGTAGGAAATCGAGGCATCTACCCCGGCGGTTTCGATGCCGACGAAGTTGATTGTCTGCAAGGTCAACGAGTTGAACCCGAGGAACTGCGCCGAATTGCTATCGCGGTTGCGGGTGAATGAGTTGCAGAAGTCGTTAGGAAAAGTCGTGGCATCATAGCAGTTATTGACGACATCCTGTGCGGCCACGGTGCTGATCGCATCCTCGATCTGGATGTTGTAGTAATCCGCCGTGATAGCGAGCCCCGGGATGAAACGCGGCTGCAACACCACGCCTGCGGTATAGGTAACTGCAGTTTCCTCGCGCAGGTTGGGATTGCCCGAGATCGTCCCCGCAAAGCGCGCGCTCAACGGATCGGAGAAGCCTTCGGGAATTCCATCAGCGCGGCAGTTGTTGATGCGGTTCTGGATATTGGCGAAGCCCTCGGTTCGCAGCCGGTTGATCTCGGTCTGGTCGCAAGGATCGAACGGCCGGAAGAAGGCGGCCTGCGGGGGCGCGAAAAGCTCGGAGATGTTGGGCGCCCGCACGGCGCGCGAATATGTGCCACGAAACCGGATATCCGCAATCGGCGACCAGAAGCCGTTGAGGGCATAGGTGAACACATCGCCGACAGTGCTGTAGTGCGAATAACGCCCGGCCAGCTCGATCCGAAGCTCTTCGAACGCTGGCACCCCTTCGAGCAATGTCGTTCCGATCTCACCAAAGATCTCGACCACATCATAACGACCGCCCGAATTCTGCGCGAGTTCGTCAGAAGGCGTCGCCAGCGAAGACTGGGAGAAGCCGAGATCGCCAACGAAATCGCCCGCAGTGCCATCGACCGTGGTCACCGGCAAAATCCCGCGTACCAGCGGATCGAACACCGAGCTGCTTTTCTCCTCGCGATACTCAGCCCCCAGCGCGAACTGGATCGTGTCATAGGGCAGCCCTAGTATGCCGGTCTCGCCCGAAACCAGCCCGTGAATCTCAAGCTGGTCAGTCCGAAAGGTGTTGATCGTGGTGGTGGTAATGAAATCGACCGCTTCCTGGCTGATCGAGGGAATTCCGCCGAGGATGTTGGCGGGCTTGCACTGCCCCTGCCCCGGCACGAAGGTGAGGTATCCGAACTCGCCCGACGGAATGCCGAACACTGTGGAGGGCGAACGCACGCTCGGGTTAAGCTCGCTCCGACATACCGGATTGCCGCGCGGATCGCGCACCACATCGATCGCAGCGAAGAAGCGATCGAGCAGCACGTTATTGCGGTTGATCGCCTTGAGATCATAGCGACCCCAGTTTGCCGAGAGCTCAAAGGTGATATCGTCAGTAACGTCACCCTGAATGCCTGCGACAAAGCGCCACGTCTCGGAAATGTTGGTGTCGACATTGGGACCGAGGTCGGTCGGGTCGCGGGTTACGAACAACCCTCCGGCACGCGTGGCAATCGGCTGGAGCACCGCCGGGATGAAGGGATTGTCCGGCGCAATTGTCAGCAGGTCGTAGAATGAATTCTGGTTGGTGCCGAACGTGGTTTCCTGCCGGAAATACTTGCCTTCGAAGAACACATTCAGCCCGTCGGAGATGTCATAATCGCTGAGGATATTGATCCCGTATCGTTCGGTCTGAGGAACAAGAAAGCCGTTGTTGTCGAAGATATTGCCTTCTCCCCCGAAGGCATTGAAATTCCCGGCGATCTGGCCGTCGTCTTCGAGCACCTTTACGCCGTTCTCCGTAACGATATAGCAGCCACCAAGCGCGCCGAAACCGCTGTAGTCAAACAAGCCGTTGAAGCCGGTGAAGCTCTCGGTGCAGTCGCTCCGGCCATCGCGGTCGATGTCGGAAAGGGGATCGGCAAAGTCTGCCGGAATCACCACCCCGCCTGCAGAGGTGATCTGGAAACCGTAGCGCGGCCCGATCAACCGGGTCGGCGCAGCCACCGCACGACTGATCAGAGCCTGTTCGGCGGCCGTCGGTGTGGTGCCGGTCGGAAAAATCTGATTGTAACGCGCCGTGTCCGGGGTCGGGATAGTGAAGCCATAGGGGAACCGGCCCCTGGCAAGGCTGAAGAAATTGCTGAAATTGGGCGTATCGACACCCAATTCTCCGCGCTGGAAACGCAACGCCGGGTTCGGACCGTTGGTGGCCAGATTGCCGTCGCGGAACTGGGCGCGGTCACCGAAGCGCAGCCCGTCATCACGGTTGTATTCGCCCACGATCGTGAAGTTGCCGCGCCCGTCATCGAAATTCTTGCCGACCTTGACGAAGCCATCGAAATTGAACCCGTCGCCATTGTCCGACAGGCCTCCGGTCATGCCGAGCTCGACCCCGTCGAACTCGCGGTCGAGCACGAAATTGACGACGCCCGTCACAGCATCTGCACCATACACCGCTGAAGCTCCGCCGGTCAGCACTTCGACAGTTTTGATGAGCGCGGTGGGGATCGAGTTGATGTCCACCACCGAGGTCTCAGCGACACCGGCTACGTGGCGGCGACCATTGACCAGCACAAGAGTGCGCTGCGCTCCGAGGCCGCGCAAGTTGAGCGTCGCGGCTCCGACTGCCCCGCCGGAGCCCAGTTCTCCCGGGGCAATCGACTGGGCTGAAGAGACCGAAGCCGACAGCGCAGGCAGGGTGCGCAGGGCATCAACCACGTCCTGTTCGCCACGCAATTCCAGCGCATCAAGCGATACGACCGGAGAAGGCGAGTCAAGGTTGGAGTCGCGCTTGAGGCGCGAGCCTGTGACGACGATCGCGTCGCCCGGTGCGGCAGAATCAACCGGTTCAGCCGCCTCGTCGAGGGTGACAGCTGCCTCACTGGCTGCGGCAGCATCTGCCATTTGCGCCGATGCAACCGACGGATGAAGCGCGGCAAGGCCGGAAAGAAGGGTAGAGGAAAGAAGCGCCTTGCGACCAAAAACCTTGCGTGCAACGATCATATTGTGCCCCCGAAAAGCTGGGTGAATTGATCCTCCCCTGACTTTCGGCGGGCTGGTGTCATTTCGCGCACCACGCTCCGCTGTTCGTGTGCAGCCACTCCTTTCTGCAACACTATGAAGATTGTGATGCAGGCACGGCAAAAGCTTCGCCATGCGCCATTTGACTTATATGAATTGAATGTAATGAAATGACGTTTCAAATCATAAAAGTATTCGCTGAATGATATTATTTATAATTTCCAATCACATATTTGGATTACGAAATATGTTTTCGGTCAGTGATAGCGGTAGGTCTTGTTCAATCCGAGACAGGCATTACCCGGTGCCTCCGATGCCAGACGCAGAGGCTGGCGCGGACAAAGCCTCACGAAACCGGCGGCGGATAAGCCAGGGCTCCAACCAGCGCCCAACCAGATAGATCAGCGCGAACACGCCCGCCATAAAATAGCCCTCTTCAGGCGAATGGCGGCCCTCGTCCTCTTTCTTTTCGTCTTTCTTCTTGCTCGGGTCGTCAGGCGCGGGTGCGCCGAGGAACTCGTCGACGGGATTGAGCTTTTTGACAGGCTGAGACTTGTCTTTCTTGTCTGCCGTTTCCGAAGCGTCCGCGTCGGCGGCTTCCCAGCTGTTGACCGCCACAGCGAGCTGCGCGAAGCCGAGAAACAGCAGCGGGGCAAGGAAGCTCAAGAGCAGCGCATGACTGAAGAGGTCGAACCGCAGCACAGCGCCAGCCCCGGCGCGCTCAATCCATAGCCGTCCGCGGGTAAAGGTCGCGAGCTTGTCCTGCGCGGCCGGATTGTGCTTGGCGTAGGTGAGAGCCTCACCCTCGACGAGGCAGGTGGTGCCGGGTGTTCGAAGCAGCGGATCAAGCCGGGTGAAAGCTTCGTCAGACGAAAGCGCGGGATCGAGCGGCACCGCGCCTCGGACCCGCCAGATATGGTCGATCAGCGGGAATTTCAGGTCTGGCATTGCAGACCGTCCGGCAGAAAGGTTCTTGGCAACCCCGTGGCTCACTCCGCCGGTTCCAGCTGCGGCGGATTGCTGCCACCAATGCGCTTGCCGATGGCGGCTTTGGCGCTGCGCCAGCCTTCGCGGAACGGGAAGACCATCGTCTCGCCGATGTCCATCCGCCGCCCACCTTCCATGCCCAGCAGTTCGGCCTCGCCATCCACGCAGGTGCCGAAGATACGGTCCCAGATGATCCAGGTGCCCGAGTAATTGCTGCGGGTCGCCTCGTAATCCTGCGAGTGGTGGACCGAATGGTGTTCCACCGTGTTGAAGATGAAACGCCACCAGCGCGGGGTGTTGAAGCGCACATTGATGTGCTGGTAGACCGAAACCGTCATCCCGATCGCGCCTGCCAGCAGGAACGCGCGGGGCAGGAAGTCGAACAATCCGCCGATCCCCAGCCCGATCAGGAACAGCTCTACCGGATTGCCGACCGCGCCCTTGTTGATGTTCAGTTGGGTAATGTAGTGATGCGGAGCGTGGGTCAGCCACAGCGGATGCCAGTTGTGCATCGCACGGTGCATCCAATACTGGCCGAAGTCGAAGATCATCGAGATCAGCACCGCCTGCACCAGAAGGGGCAGTCCGGTGAACCAGCTGAACTTGTCCCAATCAAACGCGCCCTGCGCTGCCTTGATGATCGCGCCATCACCGATGTAGCTGTCAACCATACCGAGAAAGGTCATGCCAAGCCCGACATAGAAGGCGTCAGTCGCAAATTCCTTCCATGTGAGTTGCCAACTCTGGTAGCGCGGATTGACCCATTCGAGCACCAGCAGCAGGATCGTCCAGCCAAGCCGGATAGCAATCGCGGTCGAGGCGACAGCGAGCCAGTTGGGCGCATAATACCAGAACAGGATCGCCGCAAAGAGCATCGCTGGCTGGAAATAGGTGAAGACGAACTGCTTGACTGGCCCGCCCTCGACCCGGCCGATATTCTCCCAGCCAACGGTCACGGGTGCATCCGCTCCAATGATCCGCTTGCCCACCTGTACTCCGGCCATGACGCACTCCAGTCGCGAGAAGATCGTAATCCTGCGCTTGCATCACCAGCCATGACGTCCCGGCTCGCGCAAGGAAGTGGCCAAATGACGTAGTCTTGCGCGAACCCGGAATAAGTGCCTGTTATTGGGTAAACGAACCTGTCAGTCGGTCATGTGCCGCACGGCAATCGCGGTCGCCGCTGCGCGGGTTTCAACCCCCAGTTTGCGAAACACCTGTTCAAGGTGCTTGTTGACCGTGCGCGGACTAATACCAAGAATTTCACTGATCGTCTTGTTGGTTTTGCCATAGCTCACCCACAGAAGCACCTCGGACTCGCGCCGGGTCAGCCCGCATTGCTTCTGAAGCGCGGCGATCTTGCGATCCTCGCGCGCTTCGGTGACCCGGATCAGGGTCTCGCCGGGGCGGTCGGATTCGAGCATGGTCAATTCGATCTGAAGCCCGCACACGTCGGCCTTACTGCTGGAATGCATGGGCTGCTGTTCACCCAGCAACTGGCGCACGGGGCCGACCAGT
>RDXA01000222.1 GCA_004292705.1 Sphingomonadales bacterium
GTGGTGGTGCCGGTGAAGCTCACGGGCCTGCCCGCCTGCTGGAGCGGATCGGCATCAAATGTCACAGTGAGCGTCTGCGGTCTCGTCACCCCGCGCGCGGTCAACTCGCCGCTGACTGTGCCACGCGTCGCACTGGTGAGCTTGAGCGATCGGCCGACGAAGCGCACGCTCGGATATTTCTCGACCCAGAAAAACTTGTCGCCGCGCAGGCGGGCGAGGGTGACGCTGTCTGGCGCCTCGATCGCGGTGGCATCGAATGTCACGTCAATGACCGCACGTTCGGGCGCGCCTGGCACAATCGTGACCGCGCCCTGCATCCGCGGAAAGCGGGCGGTCTTGCTGGCAAGGCCAAAGAACGGCACCTTTGCGGAAACATTGCTACGCGATGCATCGAGCGTATAGCGCTGCGGCACGCCTGCGGTGTTGGCGAGGGCGAACAGTGCCAGCAGTGGCAGCAGCAGAAGGCGGAAGATGGCGGTGCGACCGGTCATTGTTGTCCATATACGCACCAACCGGGCAAAAAGCTTCACAACCGCACGCGTTTCCCGTGCGGCCAAGGATTAGGCAGGGGGCGATGGCCAAGCTGTATTTCTATTTTGCCAGCATGAATGCGGGGAAGTCCGCGCACCTCCTGCAAGCGGACTTCAATTACCGCGAGCGTGGCATGGCGACGATGCTGTGGACTGCGGCGCTCGACAGCCGGTCGGAAGGCATGGTGCGCAGCCGCATCGGGCTTGAGTCCGAAGCGCATCGCTTTGATGCGGCGACCGACCTGTGGGCCGAGGTCAGTGCCGCCCACGCTTTGGGGAAGCTGGATTGCGTCCTTGTCGACGAGGCGCAGTTTCTCACTGAAGAACAGGTGTGGCAGCTGGCGCGACTGGCGGACGAGGCGGGGATTCCCGTGCTATGCTATGGCCTGCGCACCGATTTTCAGGGGGCGCTGTTCCCCGGATCGGCGGTGCTGCTGGGGATCGCCGATGCCTTGGTGGAACTGAAGGCCGTGTGCCACTGCGGGCGCAAGGCGACGATGAACCTGCGTGTCGATGAAAGCGGCGTGGCAGTCCGGCAGGGACGGCAGACCGAGATCGGCGGCAATGATCGCTATATTGCACTGTGCCGCAAGCATTTCACGGAGGCGATGCGCGGATGAGCGCGCCTCCGGGCTTGGGCCTCTCAGGCTGGATCGTCCTCGACAAGCCGCGCGGGATGGGCTCCACGCAAGGCGTGAGCGCGGTCAAGCGGGTGCTGCGGCAGAACGGCTATGCCCCAACCAAAAAGGACATGCCCAAGGTCGGTCACGGCGGGACGCTCGATCCGCTGGCCGAGGGCGTGCTGCCGATCGCGCTGGGCGAGGCGACCAAGCTCGCCGGACGGATGCTGGATAGCGACAAGATCTATGAGTTTGCGGTCCGGTTTGGCGAGGAGACCGACACGCTGGACACCGAGGGGCCCGTCATCGCCACCAGTGATGTGCGCCCGACGCTTGCCGAGATCGAGGCCGTGCTCCCTCGCTTTACCGGCGCAATCGAGCAAGTGCCCCCGGCCTATTCCGCACTGAAGGTTGATGGCCAGCGCGCCTATGACCAGGCGCGGGCGGGGGAGGCGGTCGAACTTAAGTCGCGGGCGGTGCTGATCCATTCCTTGGCTCCCCTCCCCTTCAGGGGAGGGGCCGGGGGTGAGGGCTGCCTGCAACCGCTGCACCTGGCGGATAGCCCCCACCCCAACCCCTCCCCTGAAGGGGAGGGGCTTGCTAGTATCACCCTCACCGCCCACGTCTCCAAGGGCACCTATATCCGTAGCCTCGCGCGGGACATCGCCCATGCCCTTGGCACCTGCGGCCACGTAACCTATCTGCGCCGCACCAAGGCTGGCCCGTTCACCGGGAATCAGGCGATTTCGCTGGACTTGCTGGAGGAAACCGCTAAGGGCCGGGGCCTTGAACACCTCCTCCTGCCGCTAGAGGCGGGGCTGGACGACATCCCGGCCCTCCACCTCGATCAGACAAGCGCGCAGGCGGTCCGACAGGGCCGGGTGCTGTCTGGCATGCCCCAATCATCCGGGCTCTATCTGGCGAAACTGGGCGCTGTCCCGGTCGCGCTGATGGAAATCACGGATGGGACGGCCACGGTCGTCAGGGGTTTCAACCTTCCCGATGTCGCTGAGTAAGAAAGAGACGTACTATGTCGGTGACCGCCGAAG
>RDXA01000391.1 GCA_004292705.1 Sphingomonadales bacterium
TCGTGAGACCCGTGGAGCTGCCTTCCATCCCTGCATGGGATCCCGTACCTGGGCTGTATATCGTTGCGACCCCGATTGGCAATCTCGGTGACATGACTTTGCGCGCACTGGCAGTGCTGCAAGGTGTCTCGCTGATCGCCTGCGAGGATACGCGGGTGACCGGCAAGCTGTTGAAACATTTCGGGATCAAGGCGCGGCTTCAGCGGCTTGACGATCACGCTTCGCCGCAGGTGCGCGCAGCCGTGATCGACGAGGCGAGGCATCAGCCGGTTGCGCTGGTGAGCGATGCGGGGACACCGCTGATCTCTGATCCGGGCTATCGTCTGGTGCGCGAGGCGCGCGAGCGCGGCGTTACGGTGACCAGCATTCCGGGGGCTTGCGCCGCCGTATCGGCGCTTGCGATCGCCGGGCTGCCGAGCGACCGGTTCCTGTTTGCCGGCTTCCTTCCAGTCAAGGACAAGGCCCGGCGCGAAACATTGGCGGGGCTGGCGGAAGTGGCCGCAACCCTGGTGTTCTACGAAACCGCGCCGCGGCTTGAACGCAGCCTTGCCACGATTGCCGAAATCTGGCCCGAGCGCGAGGTGGCGGTGGCGCGTGAAATCACCAAGCTGCACGAGGAATGCCGCGGTGGTACTGCCGCCAGCCTCGCAGCGCATTATGCCGCGCATCCCCCCAGGGGCGAGATCGTGCTTCTGATCGGCCCACCCGCCGTTGCCGAGGCACCCGTGCTGGACGCCGACGCCCTGCTGCGCGCCGCACTGGCCGAGGCTGGGCCGGGGAAGGCAGCGGGCGTTGTGGCCAGGGCAACCGGGATCGACCGAGCCTTGCTCTATACCCGCGCGCTGGAGCTGAAAGGCGAATGAGCGCTCCGCGCACCCCGGATCAACGCCGCGATGCCGATCAACGCGGGCGGCAAGGCGAGGCCGAGGCAGCGATGTGGCTGGCGAGCCGGGGTTGGCGGATCATTGCTGAACGGGTGAAGACCAGGGCGGGCGAAATCGACCTGATCGTGCGCCGCCCCGGTCTTGTCGCCTTTGTCGAGGTCAAATGGCGCGCCCGCGCCCCCAGTCTTGCGGACGCCATCGACGAACGCCGCCTTGCGCGGGTGGCGGCGGCGGTTGAATGCGTGTGGCAGAACTATGCGACAGAGGGTGAGGACATCCGCATCGACGTGATCCTGCTTGCACCGGGCCATAAACCCACCCACATCGAAAACGCCTGGATGCCTTTCGGCTGACCCTCTCGGAGCTTGAGTGAATGACATTGCGCGTCGCCGTCCAGATGGACCCTATCGACCGGATCAATATCGCGGGCGACAGCTCCTTCGCGCTGATGCTGGCGGCCCAGGCGCGCGGCTACACGGTCTATGAATACCATGTCGAAAGCCTGACGCTGGACGAGGATGACCGGCTGTTCGCCCATGCCTTTCCGGTAAAGGTACAGCGGGTGGAGGGCGATCATTTCACCCGCGGCGAGCAGGTGCGGCTCGATCTCGGCCGGGATGTCGATGTCGTCCTGATGCGGCAGGACCCGCCGTTCCATATGGGCTACATCACCGCCACCCACATGCTCGAGCGCATCGGCCACGAGACACTGGTGGTGAACGATCCTGCCAATGTCCGCAATTCGCCCGAAAAGGTGATGGTGCTCAATTACCGCCATTTCATGCCGCCGACGCTGGTGACCCGTTCGGTTGACGAAGTGCGCCGCTTCATGGCCAAGCACGGCGCGATCGTGGTCAAGCCGATCCACGGCAATGGCGGCAAGGCGATTTTCCGCGTGCCGGAAAATGGCGAGAACCTCACCGCGCTGTTCGAGGTGTTCAACCAGACCTGGCCCGAACCGCATATGGTCCAGCCTTTCCTCCCCGAGGTTGCACAGGGCGATAAGCGTATCGTGTTGATCGATGGCGATGTGGCGGGCGCGATCAATCGCATTCCGGGCGAGGGCGAGTTCCGCTCCAATCTCGCGATGGGCGGTTCGGCGCAACCGACGCAGCTGACGCCGCGCGAGCAGGAAATCTGTGACGCGCTCGGCCCCGACCTGAAGCGCCTTGGCCTGACATTTGTGGGCATCGACGTGATCGGCGGCCAGTGGCTGACCGAGATCAATGTGACCTCACCGACCGGCATTGTCGCCATTGACCGGTTCAACGGCACCGATACAGCCGCCATGATCTGGGATGCGATCGAGCGACGGGTAGCCGAACGCCCCGCTGTCGCACAGCAAGACTGACAGAGGCACCATGACCGAACTCCTGCTCACCCTGCTCGACAAGGGCGGCTATCTCGGCATCTTTGTGCTGATGATCCTTGAAAACGTGTTCCCGCCCGTGCCCTCGGAGGTGATCCTCGGTGCGGCGGGGGTGCTGGTGGCCCAGGGCAAGATGAATGGCGTTGCCTTGTGGATCATCGCCACGGCGGGCACCGTCGTGGGCAACCTGTTCTGGTATTGGCTCGGCGTGCGCTGGAGCGAGGAGACCCTCAAGCGCATGATCGACCGCTGGGGCCGCTGGCTGACCTTCGAGTGGGACGAATTCACCAAGGCGCGCAATATTTTCCGCAAATATGGCGACTGGATCGTGTTTCTGCTGCGCTTCTCGCCGCTGCTCAGGACGATTGTGTCGCTGCCGGCGGGTCTGGCCGGGATGAAGCTCTGGCGATTTGTGCTGTTCACCTTTCTCGGGTCGCTGATCTGGAACGGGCTTCTGATCCTTGGCGGGCAGGCGCTCGCGGGGCTGATCGACCGCTACGAGACGCTGGCAGGCTACGCCATTGTCGCTGTCGTGGTCGCGGGCATAGCGGTTTACATCTATCGCTTCGTCACCTGGAAACCGGTCAAGGCGCACGAGGGCGGGGATCAGGTCTGATCCACTTCAGCCGCGGGGATGCGCCTTGCGGTAGTTTTCCAGCAAGCTCGCCGCATCGACGCGGGTGTAGATCTGGGTCGATCCCAGCGAGGCATGGCCGAGCAGTTCCTGTAGTGAGCGCAGGTCAGCTCCGGCGCTGAGCAGATGAGTGGCAAACGAGTGTCTGAGCGCGTGCGGCGTCGCGGTATCGGGTAGTCCCAGCGCTCGCCGCGCCTGCGCCATGGCCTTCTGCACCATGCCGGGCGCAAGCGGCCCGCCCTTGGCGCCGCGAAACAGCGGCTCCATGGTGGAAAGCGGCCATGGACATTGCTGCACATATTCCGCCACTGCCTCCCGGATGACCGGCAGGACCGGCACCACACGCTGCTTGCCGCCCTTGCCGGTGACCAGAAGCACTTCGCCCATGATTGCATCGCGCCCCGTCAGCGAGAGCGCCTCGGCAATGCGCAGACCCGATCCATACATCAGCAATAGCACCGCGCGGTCGCGCGCGCCGATCCAGTCCTCGCCGGATAGGGCACCGACCATCTCGGTCAGGTTCACCGCCTCGTCCGGAGTGACGGGGCGGGGGAGCCCTTTCTTGAGGCGCGGCCCGCGCATCCGCGGTGCGGCCGGGTCGGGATCGCCCGCTTGCCGGCGGGCAAAGGCGATGAAGGCCTTGAGCGCTGAAAGCTCGCGCGCGGTGCTGGCATTGCCGAGCCCGCTTGTCCGGCGAGCGGCGAGGTGCACGCGCAGATGATGTGCCTCGATCCGGGCGACAGCCTGCCAATCCGCAAGATTCTGTGCCGCCATCAGCCGCTCTGCCGCCGCTACATAGGCACGCACGGTATGCGGCGAACGGCGGCGGTTATCTGCCAGATGCGCGCGCCACAGCGCAATGACGTCGGCCGCGCTCATGCCGCAACCAAGGAGTCGGCGACGATCTCGGCCAGCAAAGCGTCGAGCACCCCGCGCCCCGGCGGGGCAACACCGATCCGAGACCCTTCGACCCATACGAGCCCGAGAGTTCGCAGGCGGGTGAGAGCGCCCACGTCCACCAATCCGGCACGCGGCAGGGCAAATCGGGCGGAGAGCACGTCGAGATTGACGCCCTCGGTCAGACGCAGGCCCATCAGCAGCGCCTCGGCCGCCTGCTCCGGCACAGCCAGCGCGCGCGCCTCCGCGATCCCGTCACCCTGCGTCGCAATGGCCTTGAGGAAATTCTCGGGCTTCTTGTGTCGCACTGTCGCGACGCTGCCCCGCCGCCCATGCGCGCCGGGGCCGATCCCGCAATAGTCCTGGTAACGCCAATAGGCGAGGTTGTGGCGGCTTTGCTCGTCCGCGCGGGCGTGATTGCTGGTCTCATAGGCGGGCAGACCCGCTGCCCCGGTCAACTCCTGCGTGATGTCGAACAGTTCCGCGGCTGCGTCATCATCGAGCGGCACCATCCTGCCGCGCCGCACATCACTGGCAAAGCGGGTGCCGGGTTCGATGGTGAGCTGGTAAAGCGAGAGGTGGCCGGTGCCGAAAGCCAGCGCGCGGTTCAATCGCTTGTGCCACAGATCGGGGGTGTGGCCGGGCAAAGCGTAGATCAGATCGAAACTGACGCGCGCAAAGTGCGCCTGCGCGGTCTCCAGCGCCGCGAGCGCTTCATCCGCCCCGTGCAGCCGCCCGAGAAATCGCAGTTCGGTATCGTCCAGCGACTGCACGCCAAGCGAGACGCGGTTGACTCCGACGCTCGCCAGCGCGGCAAAATTCGCCGCCTCCACCGATGAGGGGTTGGCCTCCAGTGTAATCTCGATCGCAGGATCGAAGCTCCACAGCCGCTCTGCCTCGGACAGCAGCGCGGCGACGAGGGGAGGCAGCATCAGCGAAGGCGTGCCGCCACCGAAAAAGATCGATGTGAGCGCCTCCCCGCCGGCAAGCGCTGCCTCGGCGCGCATGTCGGCGACCAGCGCGGCCAGCCAGTCGCCCTCGTCGACGCGCGCCCGGACATGCGAATTGAAATCGCAATAGGGGCATTTCTTAGCGCAGAAGGGCCAGTGGATGTAGAGCGCGCGCGCCACAGGGGGAATTTTCAGCCTCGCTTAACCGTTTGCGCGAAATACTCCCTCCCCGAAGGAAGGTTTCGTCGCTTGAGCACCATTGCCCGCTTTGCCTGTTGTGCCTTGCTTTTGACAGCCGCGCCAGCGCTGCCGCAAGCCCCTGCTGATCCCGTGCCTGACGCGCGCGACTGGATTGATGCGCACAATCTTGCCCGCGACGATGTCGGCCTGCCGCCGCTCGTGTGGAGCGACAGGTTGGCGCAAGATGCGGCAGGCTGGGCGCGACATCTCGCCAGCACTGGCCGTTATGATCATGCCTCGCCCGATATCCGCAAGGGGCAGGGCGAGAACCTCTGGCGCGGGCCGCGAGGCTACTGGACGGCTTGGGAAAAGGTCGGCTTCTTCGTCGCGGAAAAGCGCCATTTTCGGCCCGGCAATTTTCCTGATGTTTCGCGCACGGGGCGCTGGAGCGATGTTGGGCATTACACCCAGGTCATCTGGCCGCAGACCCGCGAGGTCGGCTGCGCGGTGGCTCACACCTCGAGCGACGAGGTGCTGGTCTGTCGTTACTGGCCGGCGGGCAATGTCTGGGGCCAGCGGATCGACCCGACCGACCACATCGCCCGGCGTTGAGCTAGGCAGGGAACTGTTCGGCGACAAGCTTCGAAAAGGCATCTGCGCGGTGGCTGATGGCGTGCTTTGCCTCGGGAGCGATCTCGGCGAAAGTTAGCGCGCTGCCGCTCGGCACAAACACCGGGTCATAGCCAAAGCCCAGCAGACCGCGCGGCGGCCAAGTGAGGGTGCCATCGCAGCGCCCCTCGTAGATGGCGTATTCCCCGTCGGGCCATGCCAGCGCCAGCACGCAGTGGAACGCAGCCGAGCGATCGGCGTCTGCGCCTTTTTCCGCGAGCATTCCTTCGACCTTGCCCATCGCCATGTACCAGTCGCGTCCTGGCGCACCCTCGAACCATTGCCGTTCCGCCCAGTTGGCAGTGTAGACGCCAGGGCGGCCATCGAGCGCTGTCACCGACAGCCCGCTGTCATCCGCCAGCGCCGCCAACCCCGAAGCTTCCGCCGCCGCCCGAGCCTTGATCAGCGCGTTCTGGGCAAAGGTGGTGCCGGTCTCGGCGGGTTCGGGCAGGCCGAGCGATCCGGCGGAGATGCACTTGGCCCCGTAGGGATCGAGCAGCGCGCCGATCTCCCTCAGTTTGTCCGCGTTGTGCGTGGCAATCACGAGGCTACCCGAGCCGAGGCGGCGTGTCATTTCACCGCGTCCAACTGTGCCGCAAAGATCCGGTCGGCACCGATCCGGGCGAGGCGCAGCAGGCGCAGCAGGCCTTCCTCGTCATAGGTCGCGCCCTCGGCGGTGGCCTGCACTTCGGCGATCTTGCCGCCCGAGAGCAGCACGAAATTGCCGTCGGCCTCGGCGTTCGAATCCTCGTCATAATCGAGATCGAGCACTGGCGTGCCCTTGTAGATACCGCAGGAAATGCCGGCGACCTGCGCGGCGATCGGATCATGCTTGATATCGCCCGAAGCCATCAGCCCGTTGACCGCCAGTCGCAGCGCGATCCACGCGCCCGAAATCGCAGCCGTGCGCGTGCCGCCATCGGCCTGGATGACGTCACAATCCAAGGTGATCTGCCGCTCGCCGAGCTTCTGCAGATCCACGACAGCGCGCAGGCTCCGGCCGATCAGGCGCTGGATTTCCTGCGTGCGGCCCGACTGCTTGCCCTTGGCCGCCTCGCGTGCCCCGCGGGTGTGAGTGGCGCGCGGGAGCATCGAGTATTCGCCCGTTACCCAGCCTTCCCCCTTGCCGCGAAGCCACGGCGGCACACCCTTTTCGACGCTGGCGGTGCACAGCACCTTGGTATCACCGAAGCCGATCAATACCGATCCTTCGGCATGGCGGGTGAAACCGGTTTCGATGGTGATGGCGCGCATTTCATCGGGCGCGCGTCCTGAAGGGCGCATGGGGAACTCCGTTTGAGGCTTGCGGGCCAATAGGCGTGGGCCACTTGTCGCGGCAAGCGCAAAGACTAAGAAGAAGCGCATGGCCTCGCTCCCCGTCACCGAACTCACCGCCCGTGCCCGCGAGATCTTCCGGCGCGTGGTCGAGGAATATATCGAGAGCGGGCAGCCGGTCGGATCGAAAACGCTGGCAGCTGACGGCACCTTGAACCTCTCGCCCGCCTCGATCCGCTCGGTGCTGGCCGATCTGGAGCTGGCTGGGCTGCTCGCAGCGCCGCACACCAGTGCCGGACGCATGCCGACTGACGCGGGCTTGCGCATCTTCGTTGACGGGATGATGCGCGTGGCGGAGCCCACGCGCGAGGAGCAGGCCGCAATCGAGGCGCGTCTGGCCGAGGCAGGGCCGGTCGAAGCAGCAATCAAGCAGGCATCGGCGATCCTCTCCGATCTCTCGGGGGCGGCGGGGATGGTGCTGGTCGCGCCGAGGGAGCAACGGCTTGCCCAATTCAGTCTCGTCGATCTCGGGCAGGGCCGGGCGCTGGCGGTGCTGGTGGGTGAAGACGGCGGAGTGGAAAACCGAGTTCTGAACCTGGGAGGAGCGCTCAGCCCCGGCGCGCTTGACCGGGCGTCGAACTACATCACCGCACGGCTCGCCGGGCGCACGCTCGCAGAAGCCGCTCTGGCGATGCGTGCCGAGATCAATGCCGGCAAGTCCCAGCTCGACAATGCCAGCCGTGATCTGGTCGAACGGGGCCTTGCGGTATGGAGCGAAGACGCCGCCGCGCGGCCGATTCTGATTGTGCGCGGCGCGGCCAACCTGCTCGATGAAAGCGCGCTCGGCGATATTGAGCGGGTGCGGATGTTGCTCGAAGATCTGGAAAGCAAGCAGTCGGTGGCCGAGCTGCTCGATTCGGCGCGTGAGGCCGAGGCGACCCGTATTTTCATCGGCTCGGAAAACCGGCTGTTCGCGCTTTCCGGCTCTTCGGTCATCGCTTCACCCTACCGCGACCGCGAGGGTAGGGTGGTCGGCGTGCTCGGGGTGATTGGCCCCACGCGGTTGAATTATGCGCGGGTTGTCCCCATGGTTGATCTCACCGCCCGATCGCTGGGCAAGCTTATCGCTTGAATGGAAGCAAACGACACATGAATGACAACGGCAAGCCGCGCGATGATGCGGCTGAGAAGGAATTGAAGGGCGTGCCCGAGGAATTTCTGGAAGGTGATGACTTCCCGGAAGGCAAGGATTTCGACGAGGGCGTCGATCATGATGCCATCGCCATGTCATCGGAAATTGCAGGGCTGCGGGCTGAACTTGGTGCGATCAAGCAGGAGGTGCTCTACGCTCAGGCCGAAACGCAGAACGTGCGTCGCCGTCTGGAGCGCGAAAAGGACGAGGCCCGCGCCTATGCCGCGACCGGTTTTGCCCGCGATGTTCTGAGCGTGGCCGACAACCTCGCCCGCGCTGTGCAGGCAATCCCCGAAGCCCTGCGCGCTGACGAAAGCATGAAAGGGCTGGTGGTGGGCCTCGAAGCCACCCAACGCGAGCTGGAGAAGGCGTTCGCCAGCCACGGCATCACCCGCATCGCTGCGGTGGGGCTGCCGCTTGATCCGAACCAGCATCAGGCGATGCTGGAAGTGCCGACGAACGATCACGAACCGGGCACGGTGGTTTCCGAAATGCAGGCCGGGTGGATGATCAAGGATCGCCTGCTGCGCGCGGCGATGGTGGCGGTGGCCAAAGCGCCGGATTAAGCCGGGTTGAAGTTCAGGATCGTGGTGTAAGCAGACGCCGGGGGCGCCCCGGCCACCGTCGCGCCGCGTCTCAGCAGGAAGGCGTGGCGCACGATCTCGGCCTGCTGCTCAATCCCGTATTGCTCCAGCATCCAGCCCGGTTTGAGTGCATAGTCATAACGGCACCACGGATGGCGGCGCAGGACCAGATACCAGCGCCCGCGCTTCTGTGCCTGCCACACATGCACCATCTCGTGGACAAAGTGTGCCTGCTGCTCCAGCGGAGCCAAGGCGAAATCGTCGCAGTAATGTTCGGCGCGAGGATGGAAATGGAGATGCCCCATCGGGGCCATTGTCACGCCGCGCGGGTGGAGAGGGAAGAACTTCCGGCGCTTCACACGCACACTTGCATAGTCGATTGCATCGCCGAACATCGTACGGGCGAGAGCAATTTCCCCCTCGGTGAGCCCCCGTGCGCCGCCGACCGGGCATGGCGGTGCAGGGGCCGATACGACCTCCGCACCGCTCGAACCCGACAGCGCGGTGGTCAGCGTTCGTCCCCGGCCGCGCGCACCGGCGCATCGACGGTAACCGTCGTATCGTCGGAGAGCGTGAGCGTGACCTTCGCCGTCCCGCCGACCTTCAGGACGTCGGACGGTTCCATCGCCATCACATGGAGGCCGCCCGGCGCAAAGCTCACAGGTGTCCCTTCGGCCAGTTCGACTGGGTCCGCCATGGTCATTTCCATTGTGCCCGCGCTTTCGACGTAATCATGGATCATAGTCATGCCCGCGCCTTCGACAGTGACCGCTTCGAGGGTCACGCCCGGCTGTCCGGCGAAGGTCAGGTCGAAATAGACAGCCGCAGGATTGCCCGAGACCGGCGGAAGGACAACCCGGGCATTGCTGACCGAGAGGCCAGCGGCAGCAGCGGGTTCAGTCTCCGGTGCGGGCGCCTGTGCTTCTGGCGCACAGCCCGCAACTCCCGGGAGCGAGGCGGCAACAAAAACCGCCAGCGCGGCGTTAAGGATCGATGGCACGTGGTGGTCTCCTTGTGGAATGGGCGCAAATCTAGGGTGCCCGCTCTCTTGTGCCAAGCGAAACCACACCTATATCGCGCTCACAAACGAGCCGCCAAGGAGCTTTGCCGATAACCGGGAAGCCGACGGCAGCGGTGTCCAACAATTGTCCTTATGGATGGGAAAACAATGGGTAAAGTAATCGGTATCGACCTCGGCACCACCAACTCCTGCGTTGCTGTCATGGATGGCGGCAAGCCCAAGGTTATCGAGAATTCGGAAGGCGCGCGCACCACGCCTTCGATTGTCGCCTTCACCAAGGATGGCCAGCGCCTGATCGGCCAGCCCGCCAAGCGGCAGGCAGTGACCAACCCCGACAACACGCTGTTCGCGATCAAGCGCCTGATCGGTCGCCGGTTCGACGACCCAATGACCAAGAAGGACATGGAGCTCGTTCCCTACAAGATCACCAAGGGCAAGAATGGCGACGCCTGGGTCAATGCGGGCGGCGAAGATTACAGCCCGTCGCAGGTTTCGGCCTTCATCCTCCAGAAGATGAAGGAAACCGCCGAGAGCTATCTTGGCGAGACCGTGACGCAGGCCGTGATCACCGTGCCCGCCTACTTCAACGACGCCCAGCGTCAGGCGACCAAGGATGCCGGCCAGATCGCCGGGCTTGAAGTGCTGCGCATCATCAACGAGCCGACAGCAGCTGCGCTCGCCTATGGCATGGACAAAGATGATGGCAAGACCATCGCCGTCTATGACCTTGGCGGCGGCACCTTTGACGTCTCGATCCTCGAAATCGGGGACGGTGTGTTCGAGGTGAAGTCGACCAATGGGGACACTTTCCTCGGCGGTGAAGACTTCGACAATGCGATTGTCGAGTTCCTGGCCGACTCCTTCAAGAAGAAGGAGAACATGGATCTCAAGACCGACAAGCTCGCGCTTCAGCGTCTGAAGGAAGCGGCGGAAAAGGCCAAGATCGAGCTGTCGAGCGCCGCGACCACCGAAATCAATCTGCCCTTCATCACCGCGCGCATGGAAGGTGGCAGCACCACCCCGCTGCACCTGGTGGAAACGATCACCCGCGCCGACCTCGAAAAGATGGTCGACGGGCTGATCCAGCGCACGCTCGATCCATGCAAGAAGGCACTGGCCGATGCGGGCATCTCCAAGGATCAGGTTGACGAGGTTATCCTCGTCGGCGGCATGACGCGCATGCCCCGCGTGCGCGAAGTGGTGGAGCAGTTCTTCGGCGCCAAGCCCCACACCGGCGTCAACCCCGATGAAGTCGTCGCCATGGGCGCAGCCATTCAGGCCGGCGTGCTGCAAGGCGACGTCAAGGACGTGCTGCTGCTCGACGTGACCCCGCTCTCGCTGGGCATCGAGACGCTGGGCGGCGTGTTTACCCGCATGATCGACCGCAACACCACCATCCCGACCAAGAAGACCCAGACCTACTCGACCGCCGAGGACAACCAGAACGCGGTGACGATCAAGGTCTATCAGGGCGAGCGCGAGATGGCGGCGGACAACAAGCTGCTCGGCAATTTCGACCTGATCGGCATTCCACCCGCGATATCGACGCCAACGGCATTGTGTCCGTGGCGGCAAAGGACAAGGGCACCGGCAAGGAGCAGACGATCAAGATCCAGGCCTCGGGCGGTCTCAGCGACGCTGACATCGACCAGATGGTGAAGGACGCCGAAAAGTTCGCCGAAGAGGACAAGAAGCGCCGCGCGGCCGCGGAAGCGCGGAACCAGGCCGACAGCCTTGTCCACGCGACCGAAAAGCAGCTCGAGGAACATGGCGCCAAGATTGACGCCGCGACCAAGACCGAGGTCGAGGAAGCCATCGCGGCGGTCAAGACCGCGCTCGAAGGCGGCGATGCCGATGACATCAACGCCAAGGCGCAGGCGCTCACCCAGTCGGCGATGAAGATGGGCCAGCAGATCTACGAAGCCCAGCAGGCCGCCGGCCCCGAGGGCGAAGCAGCTGCGGCTGATGCGGCACCGGCCGAAGACGTCGTCGACGCCGAGTTCTCCGAGGTCGACGAAGACAAGAAGGGCTAAGGCCCCGATGCAACCCATGGCCCCGCTGCGGTGACCGGATCATTTATCCGGTGCGGCAGCGGGGAGTGGTGACGGGGATTAGGTCAGACGATGTCCAGCGCCCAGCTCGATTACTACGCCACCCTTGAATGCGCCCGCGATGCCGACGGCGCGACGCTCAAGAGCGCCTATCGCAAACTCGCCATGAAGTATCATCCGGACCGCAATCCGGGCGATGCCTCGTGCGAGGCCAAGTTCAAGGCGATCAACGAGGCCTATGACTGCCTCAAGGACCCGCAGAAGCGCGCGGCCTATGATCGCTACGGCCACGAGGCCTTCACGCAAGGCATGAACGGTGGCGGCGGGGGCGGCCCGTTCGGCGGCGGTTTTGGCGGCGGCGGGCGCGGGGACTTTGCCGATATCGGCGACATATTCGAGACCATCTTCGGCAGCGCCTTCGGCGGAGGGGGCGGCGCCCAGCGCGCCCAGAACCGGCGCGGCGCGGACCTGCGCTACGACATGCAGGTCACCCTTGAAGAGGCGTTCCACGGCAAGTCGACCGAAATCGAGATCGAGGTCTCGCAATCCTGCGATACCTGTGACGGGACCGGCGCGACCCCGGGCACCTCGGAGCGCCAGTGCAACCTGTGCAACGGCATGGGCAGCGTGCGTGCCAAGCAGGGCCTGTTCGTGATCGAGCGGCCGTGCCCGACCTGCAACGGTCGCGGCTCGGTGATCGAGAACCCCTGCCGCTCCTGTCGGGGCGAAGGGCGGGTCGACAAGGCGCAGACCTTGAAGGTCGATATCCCCGCAGGCGTCGATACCGGCACCCGTATCCGGCTGCAAGGCAAGGGCGAGGCAGGCCAGCGCGGCGCGCCGCCGGGTGATCTCTACATCTTCCTTCACGTCAAACCGCACCGGGTGTTCGAACGCGAAGGCACCACGCTCGCCACCCGCGTGCCGGTCAGCTTCACCACGGCGGCGCTGGGTGGCTGTGTCGAGATTCCCGATCTTGACGGTTCCACCAACCGGCTCGACATTCCTGCGGGGATCCAGTCAGGCAAGCAGTTGCGCATTCGCGGCGCCGGGATGCCGGTGCTACAGGGGCGCGGGCGCGGCGATCTGGTGGCGGAGATCGTGGTGGAAACCCCGACCAGGCTCTCGCGCCGCCAAAAGGAACTGCTCGAGGAATTCAAGGCCACCGAGACCGGCGACGAGTGCCCGGAAAGCCGTGGCTTCTTCGACAAGCTGAAAGACGTGTTCGGGAGTTGATGAGGGCCATTTGCCCGGCGCGCGCCTTGGACTAAAACGGCCCGATGCTGCCATCACTTCTGATCATCGATGACTTTCTGACCGACCCTTGGGCGGCGCGGCGCGCGGCGTTGGCGTTGGCTTATGATGCGGCGCAGCAGCACGGCAATTTCCCCGGCCTCAACTCATCCACGCCGCTCGATACCGCACCGATCGACGCGGCGGTTTCGCGGTTGCTCGGCCTAAGGCTCGGCGCAGCGCCCGGCACCCAGCACGGACACTGTCGGCTGACCCTGAAGGGGGCAACGGGCAAAAGCGGGGTGCATATCGATCCCGCCGCTTACTCTGGCATCCTCTATCTCTCGCGTCCCGAGGATTGTGCCAAGCCTCAGGCGGGCGGCACGGATTTCTTTCGCCACCGCCGGACCGGGCTCGAAGCCGTGCCGCAGGACCCGGCACGGATCGCCGCCTCGGGCTATCCCGATATCAACGCGCTCATCGAGGATGTGGTGAACCGCGATACCTGCCTTCCAACGAAATGGGAGCGCACCTTGCGCGTGCCCGCGCGCTTCAATCGCCTGCTGCTGTTCTCGCCCTGGCAGTTCCACAACGCCGCGCCTGGCTTCGGCGCGACGCCCGAGGATGGGCGATTGGTGATGCTGCTGTTTTTCGGCATCATGCGGGCTTAACCCATCCGCTCTCTGACTTCGAGCCGGAGCTGGTCGATAAGGACGCGCTGGCACCGCCCGGAGACTTCCTCTTCCTCCAGCACAGCCAGAAAGACTGTGCGCTTGGCCGATCGGATTGTCTCGGCTGAAACCCCGCCGGTTACGGTTGAGGCAATGAGGTCGATCATCCGCTCCGCGCCGTGCAGACGCCCCCACAGGTAATCATTTTCGCGGTAATCACGGCTGAAGAACGCCCCGAAATTGTAGAACTCGATCCCGCGCAGTGTCGCCGCTGTCCCGCCTTCGCGGATCGAGCAGGCATCGACGGGAGAAATGCGATCAATCTTGACCGGATTATATTCGTCGAGCCCCTCGCTGCGTGACAGCGGGAGGGTTGCGACATCGTAGAAGGGAAACCCCAGATAGGTCAGCAGCATCCGCCGCTTGAGGTTCTTTGGCATATCTTCAAGCGCGTCGATCAGCAGCTCTTCTGCGGCGAGATCGGTCGCGGGCAGAAGGCGCTGGGTGGCGAGGAAATCGAGCACCGCGCCCGGCGCGTCCATCGCCTTTGCCGCCAACTCGCTGAAGCGGGGTGAGCGAAGCACGTCCTCGTCGGTGCGATAGTACAGCGCAAGGATCTCGTAGAGCCGGTCGCGTGCCCGGTCGAGCGCGTCTTCGGAAATGGCGGGATCGACCTGCCAGTCGCGCGCCAGCTTGCGGGCGAGGAGTTGCAGGCGGCGGATGCGGAATCCGGTGTCATGCGCCCGGAAGAACGCGATGGCAGCTGCGCTTGCGCCGCCATGTGCATCAGTCAGCCGGCGCAGCCCGCGCGCCTCCAATTCGCAGCGCAAGGCCTCTACCAGCGGAGCGGTGTCCGCGCGCGGCAGGCCTGCGGCCTTCATGGTCAGGCGCGCGAGCGCCATCAGAATGCCGTCGAATTTGGTCAGGGCATAGGCACCGAAGGCAAAGCCTGCCCGCTCGGCGGCGGCTTGCTGCGCCTTGGCCCGCCAGCCCGCGAGCCGCCGGGGTGTGGGGCGATCAAGCAGGAAGGTGAAGCCAAACAGCTTCTCGACCGCCTGGTCGATATCGGCCTGCAATTCCATCACGATCCGCTTGAGCCGCGCCGCATCACGGGATTGCTGTTCAATGCGTTCCAGATCATCGCGGATCGGTTGTTCGCGCGGGATCGTCGAAAGTGAGCCGAGGATCGCACCGAAGAATCCGATGTCGCCAGTGCGGGTGCCCTGTGCCGGGCGTGCCGCGTCTGGGCGTGGATCGAGATAGACGAACCGCCGATCGACTTCGCGCTGCGCGGGGCGACCGTAGAGTGCACCAAGCGCGGCGCCGAACGGCGCGCCTACCAGAACAGCCCCGTCGATCAGCGCGACCTCGCCCACAGTGCCGCGCGCAACATGGGCCGGCATGGTGCGGGCCAGAAAGGCTTCGCGGTTGGCCCAGTGGCGCCCTTCGGTAGCCGCGAGTGCGTCTATCTCGGCAAGGGTCACCGGTGGAAAGGCCCCGGGGAAGCTCGCCGTCGCGCGTGCCGCCAGCACCAGTTCGAGGCTGTCGGCGAGCATCGCGCCATTGCCCACCCGCGCGCGGAAATTGATCTGGAGGCGGTGCTCGGTCTCCTCCACCTGCATCGGCGAATTGAGGCGCAGCGTTTCGGGGTGGCCACGAAAGTCGGTGGCGGTGACGGCAAGATCGATGGGGTAGCCTGCAGGCAGAAGCGGGATGCCGTCGCCCTCTTCCTCCATCCGCACAAAGGCCTCGTGCAGCATCGCCGAAAAGCGGGCGCCCGAAAAGGGCGGGCTAAACCACCGCCCGCGCACCAGACGCGAAACCTTGGCCCGCACCTCTGCCCGGGTCTCGGGCGAGACCGTGGCGCTGACGGCATTGCCGGGGCGGCTCAGGAACCATTCCGCAATCGGCTGCGCCCAAAGCTTGGCATAGCGCCACATTGGCTCGGCCTCGGGATCGGTCAGCTCCGAAACGTCGGCATTCATCAGCCACAAATCGGTGAGCGGCTCAAGGCTGTGCCCGGCATGGAGCGCCTGGGCGAGAAAGACGGCATTGATCCCGCCCGCACTTGCCCCTGTCAGGATGTCGGGGAGCACCCGCAGCTTCAACCCGTAATCACGCTTGATGGTGCACAGGAAATCGCGATAGGCCGCCGCCACGCCATCAAGCGGAACCGCCGCCGGGTGATGGAAGGCGCGACTGGCGCGGGCGACGTGCCAGACCTCCTTGGTGATCCCGTGCATGTAGACCGCAAGGCTCACCCCGCCATAGCAGACAAGGGCAAGGCGGAGTTCCTTTTGGCGCATG
>RDXA01000223.1 GCA_004292705.1 Sphingomonadales bacterium
GATTTCGAACATGGCTACACTCAGCTGGGCCTCGTTGCGTCCGCGCCGGTCGATCCGGTTACCGTTGATTGCCTTTACTGGCCTCGCCTTTGCCGCGCTGCTGCTGGAGCCGTGGTGGACGCTGGCGGCGATCAGCACAGTCTATCTTGCGCTGATGCCTTATGGCCTCGTCAAATACGGACGGATCAAACGGCGGCGCAAGCGTGAAGCGAGCGACGTTGCCGAGCAAGCCCCAGATCGGTCGGCCGCCGCGCTGCCATGACGCGTCGCGGAGCCGGGCGCAGGCTCATGTCGATTGCCGTCGCCTGCAGTGCAAAGCCTGCCCGCATGATCTCGCCCTCGCGCATCAGGCGGACATAGGCCGTGCGCGCTTTCAACAGGTTGTCGGCGATGACGGCTACGGCAACAAGACCGGTAAGCGTGAACAGGATGGTGATGGCGAGAGCGAGCATGGCAATGTCCCCTGACGTGGCTAATTCTTGATTGTTCGTCCTTTGTTCCGACACGTTGTTCCTTATATGTTCTCACCTGTCAAGCACCTTTAGCTCCGCGCCAGCGCCGATTTTCTGGCCGGCTGTGCAATCGGGGGTGGATTTGTCCGGCCCATGCCGTTAAGGGCGCGCTCGCTCCGGCTTTGGCGTGTGGCCTGATCCGCGAGCAAATTCGCATGGAAGGCGCCCATACCGGTGCCGCTCGCGGGATCTCCGCAGGCGGCTTCCAGCCTTCCAGAGGAACAACCGGAAAGGAATTACCTATGGCGGCACCAGTCGTCACGATGCAGCAATTGATCGAGGCCGGCGCTCACTTCGGCCACCAGACCCACCGTTGGAACCCGCGCATGAAGCCATACATCTTCGGCGCGCGCAACGGGGTTCACATCATCGACCTGTCGCAGACCGTGCCGCTGTTCGCGCGCGCGCTCGACTTCGTCGAATCGACCGTGCGTTCGGGCGGCAAGGTGCTGTTCGTCGGCACCAAGCGTCAGGCGCAGGAGCCGATCGCGGAAGCCGCGCGCATGTCGGGCCAGCACTTCGTCAACCACCGCTGGCTGGGCGGCATGCTAACCAACTGGAAGACCATCTCGGGTTCGATCCGCCGTCTGAAGAGCCTTGAGGAAATGCTCTCGGGCGATGTTTCGGGCTTCACCAAGAAGGAAGTGCTCCAGCTCACCCGCGAACGCGAGAAGCTGGAAATGTCGCTCGGCGGCATCCGCGACATGGGCGGCATTCCCGACGTGATGTTCGTGATCGACGCCAACAAGGAAGACCTCGCGATCAAGGAAGCCAACGTGCTCGGCATTCCGGTGATCGGGATCCTCGACACCAATGTCGATCCGAACGGCATCGCGTTCCCGGTTCCGGGCAATGATGATGCGAGCCGCGCAGTGCGCCTCTACTGCCAGGCGATTGGCGAAGCGGCATTGGCGGGCAAGGGCAAGTTCCAGGCCGACGTGTCGAGCGACTTCGGTGCGATGGCCGAACCCCCGGCTGAAGCCGTGATCGCCGAAGAGCCGGCCGCGGAAGAAACCGAGGCCTGATCGTTCGGCACGGGCGCGGCGGGACACCCGTCGCCTGCGCGTCACAATCCCCGTTTAGCGCGCCCGGCATTGCCTCCTTCTCCGGATGGCAGGGCCGGGCGCCCACACACACATGAAAAGGATTTTCCCATGGCCGATATTTCTGTCGCCGATGTGAAGAAGCTGCGCGAGCGCACCGGCGCTGGCATGATGGACGCCAAGAAGGCGCTGACCGAAGCAGGCGGCGACATCGAAGCGGCGGTTGACGCCCTGCGCGCCAAGGGCCTCGCCACCGCCCAGAAGAAGTCGAGCCGCACCGCGGCCGAAGGACTTGTCGGCGTGCTGGTGCAGGGCACCAAGGGCGTGGCTGTCGAGATCAACTCGGAAACCGACTTCGTCGCCAAGAACGACCAGTTCCAGAGCTTCGTCCGCAACGCCACTGCGGTCGCGCTCGAAACCGGCACCAGCGACGTCGAAGCGCTCAAGGCAGCGGCCTATCCGGGCGGCGGCACTGTCGGCGACAAGCTGACCGAGAACGTCGCCACCATCGGTGAGAACCAGCAGATCCGCCGCATCAAGCAGGTCGGCGTCACGCAGGGCGCGGTCGTGCCTTACGTCCACAACGCGGCTGCTGACGGCCTCGGCAAGATCGGCGTGCTGGTCGCGCTGGAATCGGA
>RDXA01000392.1 GCA_004292705.1 Sphingomonadales bacterium
CGGTCGCACAGGATCACGTTTTCGTGCCGCACGCCCATCGCCTTGATCAGCGCGGTGCAGGCGATGGCGGCAGCACCCGCGCCGTTGACCACCACCTTCACGTCCTTGAACTCGCGCCCCGTGATATGGCAGGCGTTGAGCAACCCGGCGGCGGTGATGATCGCGGTGCCGTGCTGATCGTCATGCATCACCGGGATCTTCATCCGCTCACGCAGGGCGGCCTCGATGATGAAGCATTCGGGGGCCTTGATGTCTTCAAGGTTGATGCCGCCGAAAGTCGGCTCCATCAGCGCGACGGCGTTGATGAAGGCTTCGGGGTCTTCGGTGTCGAGCTCGATGTCGATCGAATCCACGTCGGCAAAGCGCTTGAACAGCACCGCCTTGCCTTCCATCACCGGCTTCGATGCCAGCGCGCCGAGGTTGCCGAGACCAAGGATCGCGGTGCCGTTGCTGATCACCGCCACAAGGTTCGCCTTGGCGGTGTAGCGCGCGGCAAGCGAGGGATCGGCAGCGATGGCTTCCACCGGCACGGCCACGCCGGGTGAATAGGCGAGGCTGAGGTCGCGCTGCGAGGTCATCGGCTTGGTGGCGACGATCTCCAGCTTACCCGGGCGGATCGTCTCATGGTAGAACAGCGCCTCACGCGCGGTGAAGCCGCCCTTGTTCTGTGCGGCGTTCTCATCGGCCATGGTGCCACGTCCCTTTTTATCTGCCATGCGGTGCCCGGCTCATCGCTTAGCCGCGCCTGCCGCGATGCGATAGGCCGGAAATCGCCGGACTTCGGGGAAAGCGGCGGGCGCGCATTTCCGAATCGGGGGCGGAAGCGCTAGGCGAGGGCAATGGCCGCCCCCGACGCTCCCCATCCCCCAAGCAAGCCGACCCCGATGATGGCGCAATACTTGGCGCTGCGCGAGGAAGCGGGTGATGCGCTGCTGTTCTACCGGATGGGTGATTTCTTCGAGCTGTTCTTCGAGGATGCCCGCCGCGCCGCCGCGATCCTCGATATCGCGCTGACCACGCGGGGCGAGCATGGCGGCGCGCCGATCCCGATGTGCGGGGTGCCGGTGCATTCGGCAGAAGGCTACCTCGCGCGGCTGATCAAGGCCGGTTGCCGGGTCGCCATTGCCGAACAGGTCGAGACGCCCGACGAGGCCAAGGCGCGGGCCAAGCGCGAAGGCACGCCATCGTCCAAGGTGCTGGTGGGCCGCGCGATCGTGCGGCTGGTTACGGCAGGCACGCTGACCGAGGAAGCCTTGCTCGAACCGCGCCGGGCCAATGTGCTGGCGGCGCTGGCGGAGTTGCGGGGCACCATCGGGATCGCCGCCTGCGATGTTTCTACCGGTGCCATGGTGCTGGAGCAATGCGACGCAGACCAACTGGGCGCAGTGCTGGCGCGCCTGTCTCCAAGCGAGGTGGTGGTGCCCGAGGATTGGGCACCCGAAAGGTTCGCGGCGCCGGAGGAGGCGATCTATCGCCCCCGCAGCACCTTCGCCAGCGATGCCGGGGCAGAGCGGCTCAAGGCGCTGCACGGGGTGGCGACCCTCGATGCTTTCGGCAGCTTCACCCGCGCAATGCTGGCCGCTGCCGGGGGGCTGATCGCCTATCTCGACCATGTCGGGCGCGGCAGCCTTCCGCTGCTGCTTCCCCCGGTCGTGCGCGAGACTGGCGGCACCATGGCGATGGACGCGGCGACGCGGGCGAGCCTTGAAATTCTGGAAAGCACGACCGGCGGGCGGACGGGGAGCCTGATCGGCGCGGTGGATCGCTGTGTCACCGGGGCCGGATCGCGGCTGCTGGCGGAAGACCTCTCCGCGCCCTTGCTCGATGCCGCCACCATCGAAGCGCGGCTGGCGCTGGTGCAGTTCTGGCGCGACCGTCCGATTGAGCGCGCGCAGCTGCGCGATGCCTTGCGTGCCATTCCCGATCTGGGCCGCGCACTCGGGCGGGTGGTGGCGGGCCGCGGGTCTCCGCGCGATCTCGGCCAGCTGCGCGACGGGCTTTCGGAAGCGATGCGCCTCCACCACTGGCTGACCGGCGCGCCGGATCGGCCTGCGCTGCTGGACGACGTGCTGGCTCGGCTGACCGGCCACGGCGCGCTGACAGACTGGCTGGCCCGCGCGCTGGTGCCTTCTCCGCCAACCGAGCGCAGCAATGGCGGCTTTATCGCCGACGGTTACGACGCCGCGCTCGACGAGCTGCGCGCCACCTCGGGGGATGCGCGCCGCGCGATTGCGGCGATGGAGGCGCGCTATCGTAACGAGACCGGCATCGCGACGCTCAAGATCCGCCACAATGGCGTGCTGGGCTATTTCATCGAAGTCGGCGCGCGCCATGCCGATGCGCTGATGGCCCCCGACAGTGGCTTTACCCACCGCCAGACCATGGCGGGGGCGGTGCGGTTCAACTCGCTGAAGCTGCACGCAGAAGCTGCCCGGATCGCCGAGGCCGGGGGGCATGCGCTCGCAGCGGAAGAAGCGCATTTCGAAGAACTGGTCGCCGAAGTGGTCGCCGCGCGCGAGACCATCGCCGCCACTGCCGCCGCGCTCGCGCGGATCGATGTCGGCGCGGCCAATGCCGAGCGTGCGGCGGAGGGGGACTGGTGCCGCCCCGAGATTGCCGAGGACGCGGGTCTCGCCATCACCGCTGGGCGGCATCCCGTGGTTGAAGCCGCGCTGGCCAAGTCCGGCGAGCGTTTCGTGGCGAATGACTGCAACCTCGCCAGCGACAACCGCCTGTGGCTGATCGGCGGGCCGAACATGGGCGGCAAGTCGACTTTCCTCAGGCAGAACGCGCTCATTGTGTTGCTCGCGCAAGCGGGGGTCTTTGTGCCCGCATCGGCGGCTCGTATCGGCCTTGTCGACAGGTTGTTCAGTCGCGTGGGCGCGGCAGACAACCTCGCCCGGGGCCGCTCCACTTTCATGGTCGAGATGGTCGAGACCGCCGCGATCCTTGCGCAGGCGACGGCCCGCAGCTTCGTGATCCTTGACGAGGTCGGGCGCGGCACCTCGACTTACGATGGCCTCGCGCTGGCCTGGGCCGTGGCCGAAGCGGTGCATTCGCAGATTGCCTGCCGGTGCCTGTTTGCCACGCATTATCATGAGCTTGCGCGGCTGGCGGAAACCTGCGAGGCGCTCAGCCTCCACCATGTCCGCGCGCGCGAGTGGCAGGGCGATCTGGTGCTTTTGCATGAACTGGCGGACGGGCCCGCCGACCGTTCCTATGGCCTCGCTGTGGCGCGGCTTGCGGGGGTGCCGTCTCCGGTGGTGGCGCGCGCCAAGGCAGTGCTCGAAAAGCTCGAGGCGACCCGTGAGGCCACAGGGGGAATCGCGGCAGGGCTGGGCGATCTGCCGCTCTTCGCCAACCTGCGCGCACCCGAACCCGCGCAAGCCTCGCCCGAACAGCAGCTTGCCGAGGCTTTGCGCACGGCTGATCTTGATGCGCTGACCCCGCGTGAGGCGCTTGACCTGCTGTATGAATGGAAGCGCAGCCTGCCACGAACGCAAGGCTGACTTCAACCAAGGCTTAACCGCGTCACTGCTAGGCTGACGCCATGTACAAGACCGTGTTCCAGAACAGCAAGGTCGCGCTCGGTTTTGCCGCGCTGACCGTGATCAGCGCGGTGTCGATGGTCGGCACCCCGGAAGAGAGCGGCGTGGTTGGCCGTGTGACCGGCTTCGTCGAAGCCCGGCGCGATTTCATTGCCAGCGACGCTGGTGCCTATGCCGAATCGCACAGTGTCGGTGATCCGCCGCCCGGCGAAGGCGGCGAGGGCGACGCCGAGCCTTCGGTGTTCAGCGACTATAGTGCGGCCAGTGGAGCCACCGGCACCACCTCTGCCGCTTCGACCCCCGCAGACGGAAATCCCATGACCGCACAGCTCGCGCCCTCTGCGACCGTGGCGGAACGGGGGCCAACCGAGCCGACCGCCGTCCCCTTCATCTCCGAGCGCGAGATGACGATCGAGCCCGAATAGTCTGGCTCAGCGCGTCGGCACCGGCGCTTCGCCGGTGTAATCGTAGAACCCGCGGCCGGTCTTGCGCCCGAGCCACCCGGCCTCGACATATTTCACCAGCAGCGGGGCAGGGCGATACTTGCTGTCACGGGTGGTCTTGTAGAGCACCTTGATGATGTCGAGGCAGGTATCAAGGCCGACGAAATCGGCGAGCTGCAGTGGCCCCATCGGGTGATTGAGGCCAAGCCTGCAACCCTTGTCGATATCCTCGATCCCCGCGGTCGACTGGCCGAGCACGAACACCGCCTCGTTGATCATCGGCAGCAGGATGCGGTTGACGACGAAGCCGGGCTCGTCCTGGCTCAGCACTACTTCCTTGCCCAGCCCGCGCGCAAAGGCGGTGACCCGGTCAGTGGTCGCAGCCGAGGTTGCGAGGCCCGGAATCACCTCGATCAGGCCCATCACCGGCACCGGATTGAAAAAGTGCAGCCCGATAAAGCGCGCCGGATCGGGCGAGTGATTGGCCATGCGGGTGATCGGAATCGACGAGGTGTTCGAGGCCATGATCGCATCGGCGTGGAGCACCTTGCCCGCTTCCTCGAAAATGGCGTTCTTGATCGCCTCGCGCTCGGTCGCCGCTTCGATGATCAGGTCGGCCTCGGCGAAGCGGGTGTAGTCGCCGACCGGGGTGATGCGGGCGAGCAGGCTTTCGGCCTCGGCCGCCTCGATCTTGCCACGGCCCATCAGCTTGACCAGTGCCGCTTCGATCGTGGCTTTGCCCGCCTCGGCCCGAGGCAGGTCGACGTCGGTCAACATGACATTCATGCCATGGGCAGCGACGGTCTGGGCGATGCCGGTGCCCATTTGTCCGGCCCCGATGACGGCGATGTTGCGCATGGCTAATTCCTTCGCAAGTGCAGCAAGAGCGCCGCCCTAGCGGGGAAGCGGCCACCTGACTAGCGGTTAGCGCCGGGAACCCACTTCACGTCCAGCCGGCCATTGTCGTTGACCACGCGGGCGAGCACGAACAGGTAGTCCGACAGGCGGTTGATGTAGGCGAGCGCCGCCGGATTGACCGCGACTTCGGCACCGAGAGCGACCATCGCCCGCTCTGCCGCGCGGGTGGTGGCGCGGGCGACATGAAGCCGCGCGGCAAGCTCGGTGCCTCCGGGCAGGATGAAGCTGGTCAGCGGTGCGAGCTTTTCGTTGCAGGTGTCGATCCGCTGTTCAAGCCAATCGACTTGCGACGGCACGATCCTGAGCACCATATCCGACGGGGCGAAGTCTTCTCCCGGCGTGGCAAGATCGGCTCCCAGATCAAACAGATCATTCTGGATGCGGGTCACTTCGGCTCCGGGCGCGCCGGACATCAGCACCGCGGCCAGCCCGATCGCGCTGTTGGCTTCGTCCACCAGCCCCATCGCGTTGATGCGCGCGGAGTATTTGGGACAGCGCGACCCATCGACAAGGCCCGTTGTCCCGTCATCCCCGGTGCGGGTGTAGATCCGGTTGAGCTTGACCATCGGTGCGAAGGATCAGCGCGAGGCCGCCAGAATGATCGCCACCACGACAATGGCAAGCGCCTGATACTTGATGCGCGCGAACATCGCCTTGTTCTGGGCCAGCTGCATATCGGTTGCGGTCGAGCCTTCGCCGGTTTCAAGGTCGATCTTGGTTGTCTTGAGAAAGGCGATGATCCCGCGGATCAGCGAGAAGGCCACCAGTCCCATCAGGACAAGCAATACGGGCACGAGGACATAGTTCATGCGATGGATAATGGACCTTTGCGCGTCAGGTTCCAAGCCGCAAATGCTGCAAGCGCAGTTGTTCGGCAAGCATCCGCCCGTCCTCGCCTGCGGCGCGCCGTTCAGCCAGGGCGGGCGAGCCGCGCCGTTTGGCGAGCTTCTGTCCCGTATCGTCGGTCAGTAACGCGTGGTGATGCCAGCGCGGCACGGGCAGACCCAGCAGGGCCTGCAAGGTGCGGTGGATATGGCTGGCAGCGAACAGATCGGCCCCCCGCGTGACCAGCGTCACGCCGTCTGCGGCATCATCGAGCGTGACGGCGAGATGATAGCTGGCGGGCAGATCCTTCCGCACCAGCACGACATCGCCCAGCCCGGTGAGGTCAACGGCTTGTGGTCCCGCCAGTGCGTCGTCCCACGAGAGCGGGCCGGTTTCGGCCACCGCCTTGGCCACATCGAGCCGCCACGATGCTGGCAACACCGGGTCGGGCGGCGTGCGCTTGCAGGTGCCGGGATAGATAAGGCCCTCCAGCCCGGGACGCGCCCCGGCTGCCTCGATCTGCGTGCGGGAGCAGGTGCACGGATAGATGAGCCCCCGCGCCCTGAGCGACTCCGCAGCGGCGGCATAGCTGGCAAGACGGGTCGATTGCGCGGGCACCTCCTCCCAGTCCAGCCCGAGCCAAGCCAGATCGCGGCGGAATTCCTCCGCCAACTCGGGACGCGAGCGGGGGCCGTCAATGTCCTCGATCCTGAGCAGGAACCGCCCCCCGCCCGCTTTGGCCAGATCATGCGCAACAATGGCCGAAAGCGCGTGGCCGAGATGCAGGCGTCCGTTGGGGCTCGGCGCGAAACGGGTGACGGGCGGGGCAGGGACAACCATCACTCCAGCCCATGCCACAGGACATATCCCTGCGCTATCCACAGGCCATCAACAGGCTATGGACAGCTTGGGCCTGTGGATACTCGCCCTGTAACGGGTTTGACTCTTTCCCCTGTCACGTCAGGATGCAGTCAATCAGGGAGGACGCCGAGCGTGTTCAATGCCGAACTGATCGAGAAGGTGGCGCGGTTCCGCGGTGTCGATGAAGACCCGACCCGCAACCTTTCAGCCTGCCCGGCGCTGGTGCTCAACGCCGATTACACCCCGTTGTCCTATTACCCGTTGAGTGTGTGGCCGTGGCAGACCGCCATCAAGGCGGTGTTCCTCGACCGGGTGGATATCGTCGCCAGCTACGACCGCGAGGTGCATTCGCCCAGCCTCGATATGAAGATCCCCAGCGTCATCGCGCTGCGGCAATATGTGAAGCACTCCGAATTTCCGGCCTTCACCCGCTTCAACGTGTTTCTGCGCGACCGTTTCCAGTGCCAGTATTGCGGCAGCCATGAACACCTGACCTTCGATCACGTGACCCCGCGCCGGCTGGGCGGGCGGACGACGTGGGAAAACATCATCACCGCCTGCGCGCCCTGCAACATGAAGAAGGGCGGGCGCACGCCCAAGCAGGCGGGGATGTCGCTGCATCAGGCGCCGATCCGCCCGACGAGCTGGCAATTGCAGCAGCAGGGCCGGCTGTTCCCGCCCAACTATCTCCACGAAACCTGGCGCGACTGGCTCTACTGGGACGTCGAGCTGGAGGCGTAGGGCGGACAGGCCCAACGCCTGCTCTTCCATTAGCTGACGAGAACGCGCCCCTCCCGCGTTGCAATTCCATGACGTGTCGCTAGGCGATGCTGGTCACGCGCCAACGGGGATTCGCAGCCGATGAAGATCATGTCCGGCAATTCCAACCTGCCGCTCGCCCGCGCGATTGCGGCCTATCTCGAAATCCCGCTGACCGATGCCAGCGTGCGACGCTTTTCGGACGAGGAAGTGTTCGTCGAGATCCACGAGAATGTGCGCGGGGAGGACGTGTTTGTCGTCCAGCCGACCAACTTCCCGGCGAACGACAACCTGATGGAATTGCTGATCTGCATCGATGCGCTGCGCCGCGCCTCGGCCAAGCGGATCACCGCGGTGGTGCCCTATTTCGGCTACGCCCGGCAGGATCGGAAGCCCGGCCCGCGCACGCCGATCTCGGCCAAGCTGGTGGCGAATCTCATCACCGAAGCGGGCGCCGACCGGATGCTGGCGGTGGACCTCCACGCCGGGCAGATTCAGGGCTTCTTCGATATCCCGACCGACAATCTCTACGCCGCGCCGGTGATGGCTGCGGACATCCAGGCACGCTATGGCGACCAGCAGCTGATGGTGGTCTCGCCCGACGTCGGCGGGGTGGTGCGCGCCCGTGCGCTGGCCAAGCGCCTCGACAACGCGCCGCTCGCCATCGTCGACAAGCGCCGTGACCGTCCGGGCGAGAGCGAGGTGATGAACATCATCGGCGACGTCTCCGGCCGGCACTGCATCCTGATCGACGACATCGTCGATTCGGGCGGCACGCTGTGCAACGCGGCCGAGGCGCTGCTGGAGGGCGGTGCCAAGTCGGTCGCGGCCTATATCACCCACGGGGTGCTCTCGGGCGGCGCGGTGGCGCGGATCAACGGCTCGAGCCTCAAGGAGCTGGTGATCACGGATTCGATCCGGCCCACGGAAGCCGCCGAAGCCTCCGACCGCATCCGCGTCCTCCCCATCGCCCCGCTGGTGGGCGAGGCGATCCGGCGGATTGCGGATGAAAGCTCGGTCAGCTCGCTGTTTGATTGAGCGGCAGACCATCCTCCCCTCCTCTGAAGAGGAGGGGGCTTAGATGTTCGATCCCGTCGAAGTCCGCGCCCTGCTGATCGAAGCCGCCCGCGCGCGGCAGACCTTCACCTACGGCGCGCTGCTCAACGTCCTCGGCCACACTTTCACCCGCCCGCTGATGCGGCAGCTATGCAAGGTGCTCGACCGGATCGACGAGGACGGGCGTGCTTGCGGAGCGCCGGGGCTCGCGGTGCTGGTGGTGCGCCAGTCGGATGGGCTGCCGGGGCAGGGTTGGTTCGTCAGCCGCACCGGGATTTACGATGACCTGCCGCTGGAATGGGAAGGCACCGAAGCGCGGCGCTACACCGAGGCTCGACAGGCCGAAGCCTTCGATTACTGGTTGGCGCATGACCCTGCCTGACGATCGCAACCGCCGCTTGCGCGGGCTCCATCTGGCGAGCGGCCTGCTGATCGCCGCCTTCGTGACCGCGCATATCAGCAATCACCTCGCGATGTTCGCAGGTCAGGCGGCGCATATCGCGGTGATGGAGGTGCTGCGGCCCTTCTATCGCAACCCGCTGGCCGAGACGCTGCTGATGCTCGCGCTCGCCTTCCAGCTTTCGACCGGCCTCGCGATGATCTGGCGCACCCGCGCCGAAAAGCGGGTGGGCCTTGCGCGCTGGCAGGCGATATCGGGCGCGGTGCTGGCGCTGTTCATCCTCAACCATGTCGGCGCGGTGTGGGGCGGGCGGCTGGTGATGGGGCTCGACACCAATTACCACTACGCCGCGGCGGGCTTCCATGCGGGCTATGCGGCATTCTTCGTGCCTTACTACTTCGCCGGAGTGGCTGCGCTGTTCGTCCACGCCGCCTGCGCGCTCGCATGGCGGGTGCAGGGCAGAGCGGTGCCGCTCGCCGTCGGGCTGCTGGGCATCGCCTTTGCGGCGGGGTTCGTCGGCGTTATGGCATCGGACCCGGCGATCCCGCCCCGCTACCTCGAGAGCTTCCCATGACCGATAGAGACCTCGCCCTCGCCCTGCGCCTCGCCGATGCGGCCGGCGCCGCGATCCGCCCGCTGTTCCGCGGCCAGTGGAGCGAGGAGCGCAAGGCCGACCGCAGCTTCGTTACCGAAGCCGACCGCGCCGCCGAAGCCGCGATGCGCACCCTGATCGAGGCGGAATTCCCCGCCGACGGGATCATCGGCGAGGAATATGGCACCCGCAATGAAGGCGCGGGCCGCCAGTGGGTGCTCGATCCGATCGATGGCACCACCAGCTTCATCGCCGGTCGCCCGATCTTCGGCACGCTGATCGCCTTGCTTCAGGATGGCTGGCCGGTGCTCGGCATCATCGACCAGCCGATTTCGGGAGAGCGTTGGGTGGGCCGTATCGGCCAGCCAACCCTGTTCAACGGCAAGCCCGCCGCTTGCCGGCCGCTCAAGGACCTCGCCGACGCGGTGCTTGCCACCACCAGCCCGCATCTCTTCACCAATGAGGAGGCCGACGCCTTCATGTCGGTGGCGAAACAGGTGGCGGAAAAGAAGATCGTGTTCGGCGGGGACTGCTACAATTACGGCCTCGTCGCCAGCGGCCATGTCGACCTCGTGATCGAGGCGGGGCTGAAGCTTTACGATTACGCCGCGCTCGTTCCGGTGGTCGAAGGCGGTGGCGGCATCATGGCTGACTGGCAGGGCAATCCGCTCGATGCGGGAAGCGACGGCACCGTCATCGCGCTGGGTGATCCGGCGCGGCTCGAAGATGTGCTCGAAGCCATGGGCTAGGCCCACGCAAACAAGGTTAGCAATTCCTCAATAGGCGCAGCGCTATGCCCGTCTCCGTACCAACCGGGGACCGACACGCGATGCACGCCTTCCTGCGCGAAGCACATTGGCTGAACGCCGAGCGCACACGCGCCTACGCGGCCATGCTGGTGCTGGCCTTCATCGGGATGCTCGTCGCCAACTTCCTCAAGATCCCTTCGACTGGTTCGGACTTCCAGGCCTTCTGGTCTGCCGCCCGCATCATGGCCGAGCACGGCCCGGCCGCGGCCTTTGATCTCGATCTACAGCGTCAGGTCCAGCAACAGGCTGGCTTCGACGAGATGATCGCCTATGTGAACCCGCCGCCGTTCCTGCTGTTCGTGTTCTGGCTGGCCGTGCTGCCCTTCGGCGCGGCGTGGATCGCGTGGACGGCCGTGACCTTCGCTGTGTGGTTCTTTGCCATGCACCGCGAATACAAGGGCGACCTCACCTTGCCGCTGCTGGCCTTCCCGGCGTCCTTTCTGGCGGCCAGCCATGCGCAGAACGGCTTCCTTACTGGCGCGTTGCTCGCCGGTGCCGTGCTCATGCTGCGCCGCTCGCCGTGGCTGGCGGGGGTCTTGCTCGGCATGCTGATCATCAAGCCGCACCTTGCCCTGCTGGCACCGTTCTGGCTGCTGGCGCGGGGCGAGTGGAAGGCCATCGCCGGGGGCGTGCTGGGCGCTGCGGGCATGATCCTCCTCAGCGTCGCGGCGTTCGGCCCGGCGAGCTGGCTGGCCTATCCGCAAGTGTTCGAGGTCAGCCGGGTGCTGATGGCCCAGGGGCAGGACGTGTTCTGGCTGCGGATGACGACCCCCTATGCCGCCTTGCGCTACTACACCACGCCAGAGCTTGCGATGGCAGTACAGGCGATCATTACGCTGTCTCTGCTGGCGCTGACCATGATCTTCGCCCGCCGCACCCGCGACAGTCTGGCAAGCGGGGCGCTGATGCTCGCCGCCACCGCAGTCGCCTCGCCCTACCTGTTCTCCTATGACCTTCCGTTTCTGG
>RDXA01000224.1 GCA_004292705.1 Sphingomonadales bacterium
GCGGCGGAGTGCTGGTAGCGATCGGCGACAGCCTCGAGACCTTCAGCACCGGCGACAATCCACTGCTTGCCGTCAAGCGCGAGGCAGCGCTGGGGCGCGAGCTGGCCGAGGATGAGGACGACGACAAGGGCACACTGGCCGAGGCGGTCGAGATCGCCAGTGACACCGCCTATCGCGAGGCGATCAAGGATCAGCAGGCGCTGCCGGACACGCTGCCGGGAGCGCTGCTGAACACCGTGGCCGATCCCGACAACTTCCTCTCGGCCGGATATGACGACGGGGCGGTGGTGCTGGCGACCGGGACGCAGATTTTCACGCCGTTGAGCCGTAACGACGGGATCAATGTTCTGCGCTTTGCCGCCGCGCCCAACCTCATCGCCAGCGGCTACGTGTGGGACGAGAACCGGCGGCAGCTGGCTTACAAGCCCTATCTGATGGCGCAGCCGCAGGGGCGCGGGCTGGTGATCGGCTTCGCGCATGATCCTTCGACCCGCGCCTATCTCGAAGGGCTCGATCTGATGATCGCCAACGCGGTGCTGGTGGCTCCTTCACGGGTGCGTTAAGCAAGAAGCAACCCAACTTCCGTTAGCCCCAAGGACTGGCCTAGGAACTGGAAACTGAATGTGTCATGCTGGACGGCATGGCGCTGTTCGAGGCTCTTGTTGTCGCCCATGTGGTCACCGGCGCGGTGGGGCTGACGGCGTTCTGGGGGCCGATCGTCACGCGCAAGGGTGCGGCCAATCACAGGAAATGGGGCCGCGCGGCGTGCTACGGCTTTCTCGGTGCGGGCGCGCTGGCGATCGCAATGGCCTTCCTTTCGCTCTACGGGCCGGAGCACCGCCACCCCGAGGTCACCGACCGCGCGCTGTTCGACGGGCTGTTCGGGTGGATGATGCTCTATCTTGGCGTGCTGACCATTGGCTTCGTCGATTACGGCCTCGCCGTGGTGAAGCACGCCCGCGACCGGGCAGCCCTGAGAAGCGGGCGCTATCAGACGGTTATTGCAGCGGTGGTTGTCACAGGGGTTTGGTGCGGCATGTACGGCTTTGCGGTCGGGCATCCCCTGATGATGCTGGTGGCCTTCATCGGCATCGTCGCCATGCTGATCCAGCAGCGCTACATCTGGCGCAGCGAAAATCCGCCCAGGGGTACCCACGTGGGCGAGCATTTCCGCGCGCTGATCGGCATGGGCATTTCGGCTTACACAGCCTTTCTCTCGGTCGGGCTGATCCGCTTGGTGCCCGATCAGGTTTTCAACCCGGCAATCTGGGCCGGACCGAGCGTGATCGGCGTGAGCCTGATCCTGTGGTTCACCGTCAGGGGCAAACGCGCCGGAGCCTCGAAAGCCTCAGGGGCGCGCCCACATCCGCAGTAGATTGGCGATGGTCTTGTCGAGCGTCAGCAACTCGGGCGACTGGCTGGGAAGCTGTTGACGCAGCGCGGTGCGCAGGTTTTCCAGATCAAACAGCATTTCGCGCTGGGCGGGATCGGCGATGAGGCTTTCGATCCAGCCGACGCACACGATGCGCGTGCCGCGCGTGACGGGCCGCACCTCGTGGATGCTGCCCGAAGGGTAGAGCACCATATGCCCCACCTCGCCCTTGACCTCCTGGGTCATGCCGGCAGCGTGGATCACCAGTTCCCCGCCGTCATAATCGCCGGGCGGGGTGAGGAACAGCGTGAAGGACAGGTCGGTGCGCAGACGCTGGGCACCGCGCCCCATCAGCGCATTATCGACATGCGCCCCGTACCGACCATCGGGCCCTGTGCGGCTGATAATCAGCGGCGAAAAGCGGCGCGGCTGCGCAGCGGCGCGGAACACGGGGTTGTCCCACAGGATGCGCGAGATCTCGTCCTGAAGGCTGCGGCCAGCGGTCGAATCCATCGCCGCCTGCTCGTTGCGCTTGACCTCGCGCGCCACCGAACCCGCGGTCTCGCGCCCGTCACGCCATTCGAGCAAGGCGATTCGCTCGGCGATGGCAGCGAGGTGCTCGGCTTCGGGAATGGCATGGACGGCGAGGATCATCGCCGAGGCTTTAGCGGTGCAAGACGCCTTGTGCCAGCAGGCGGTTGACCCCGGCGGCAACCTCGTCGGGGGTGAGCTCGCGGTCGTAGACGCGGACGTTTTTGATCTCGCCTTTGTAGTTCATGCCGTTGCCAGCCCCGATCTTGAGGGGGTATTTGAATTT
>RDXA01000393.1 GCA_004292705.1 Sphingomonadales bacterium
ATGTCGCGGGACGACGCGAATTGCTGCCGACGATCGAGAGCATCGCCCTTGCGCAGGCCATGGCACCGGACACGGCGCTCGCGATGATGAACTTCCTCGAATACCAGTCTCTGGCCGAGGGTGACGCGGTGGACGGGCGCGCGGCCTATCTTCGCTATGGGCGAGAGGCTTTCAAGGCGGTGCATACGGTGGGCGGGCAGTTTCTGTTTGCAGGCACGATCACCGCTATGCTGATCCAGCCGCGTAGCCCTGATTGGCAGGGGCCGTGGGATGATGTGGCGGCGATGATCTATCCCGATCCCACCGCAATCTTCGCAATGGAGCAAATCCCGGCCTATGCCCGCGCACTGGGCGACCGCGACGCGGGGCTCAGGCGCACCCGCGTGATCGCCACCCGCGCCAGCTAGGTCGCCCGGCGCCGCCGGCGCAGCGCGCGCAGCACCAGCGCAATGGCCACCCCCAGCGCGATCACGATCCCCCCCAGCACGCCATAGAGCCACGGGTAATTGCTCAGCAGCCGCGCGCCGACATTGCGGGTGACCTGCTTCATGGAATCATAGCCTTCGGGCATCGGCAGCACGCCCACCCGCTTGGCATAGGCGGCGTATTCGGCCAGCATCCGCTGCATCATCGCAGGCTCGCTGGCGCTGAGATCGGTCGTCTCGCCCGGATCGCGCGCCAGATTGTAGAGCCGCCACTGGCCATCGCCGACTGGGGGCACGCTGCGGGTGATCTTGTAATCGCCCAGATAGAGCGCCGAATTGCCCGAAACCTCGACCGCACGGGCCTCGTCCGGGCCATAGGCGCTCTCGGCTGCGCCGCTGAGCACCGGCAGCAGGCTGCGCCCCGTCATGGGCTTGCCCGCGCTCGCCGCAGGATCGACCTTCAGCCAGTCGAGCACGGTCGGGGTAACGTCCGTCACCATCGCCGGGCTGGTGATGCGCTGCGGGACGATGCCCGGCCCCGCCACGATCAGCGGCACCCGGATCCCGCCTTCGGTGGCGTAGAATTTGAACCACGCGCCCGGCGTCGCCGCGGCGGCGGCCCATTCGGGGCCGATGAAGCCCCAATGCCCGGGGCCGCCTATGGTCTCGGCCCCGATGTCATAGCCGGTCAGCCAATGGAACAGGCTGAGAGTCGCATTATCGTCGCCGCGCGAAGGCTCGGGGCCATTGTCAGAGGAGACGATAAAGATCGTATTGTCGTATTCGCCCTTGGCTTTCAGGTGCTGGATCAGCCGTCCGAGGTGGAAATCCATCGCCTCCAGCATCGCCGCGTTCACTTCCATGCGCGCGGCATAGAGCGCGCGGTCCTCGGCCGAGAGGCTGTTCCACGGCCGGAAGTCCGGCGGCAGGGCGGCGAGCGGCGTCCCTTCCGGGATCAGGCCCAGCGTCTGCGCCCGTTGGTGGCGTTCCTTGCGCAGCGCCTCCCACCCCACGTCGTAGCGCCCCTTGTAGCGGTCGATGAATTCCTGCGGCGCCTGCACCGGAATATGCACCGCCTGAAACGGCAGATAGGCGAAGAACGGCTTTTCAGGATCTGTCTCGGCCAGATAGGTGATCGCCGTGTCGACGATGAAGCGCGAGGAGTAGAAATCCTCCGGCAGGCTCGTCTCAACTCCGTCCTCGAACCACGGTGCATCCTTGTAATAGGGCATGTAGGACCGATCGTCCCAATTGTCCGCGCCCGAGGCGGCGAGGGCGAAGCTGCGGTCAAAGCCGTGGGCCTGCGGCATCTCGCCGGGCTCCTCGCCCATGTGCCACTTGCCCGCCATGACGGTGCGATAGCCCGCCGCGCGGAGCCGGTCGGCGAGCGTCAGCACCCCCGGCTCCAGCGCCATCCGGTAGCCGGGCTGGCCCTTCTGCTCTGCGGGCAGGACTTCGGGAATGGTGGCGACCCCGGTGAGGTGCGCGTCCATCCCCGTCAGCAGCATTGCACGCGAAGGCGAACACAGCGGCGAGGCGCGGTATTGCGTGAACAGCGCTCCGCGCCCGGCCAGCGCGTCGATGTTGGGCGTGCGCGCCTCGCCGCCATAGGCGCCGAAATCCATCAGCGCGACATCGTCGGCGAGGATGATGACGACATTGGGGCGCCTGTCCTCCGAGGCGTCCGGCGCGGCTGCCGGGCCCGTCGCACCTACCAGCGCGGCGAGGGCGAGGAGCGGCAGCAGCAGCCGGGCGCGCAGGCGCTGCACGGCCTAGCCGTTGCTCCCGCGCCCGAGAACGCGGCTGGCGATGATCATGATGCTGCCCATCGCCAGCTCCACCACCACCATGTCGGCGAGGAAGGGTGCGCCGTGGAAGGCGAAGGCGGCGGTGCGGTAAAGCGCGGCCCCCAGCACCAGCACTGCCGCTGCGACGAACCACGGGCGCTCACGGGTGATCAGCGCCAGCCCGGTAAAGATCGCTCCGCCGAGGAAGAACGCGCCGATATCCATCTGCGTGCTGAGCGCCGCCCCAGACAGCAGCGGCATTTTCAGCGCCTCGGCCGCGCGCGCCGGGACGATCAGCCACAGCGCGGCATTGCCCGCCGTCAGCAGCCCGACAAGCGCAACGAGCCCAAGCAAAACCGAACGACCCACCTGCATTGGCAACTCCCATCCCCGAATTAATGCAGTATATTTTTGATATGGGCGGTGTCAATGGAAGCGAGACTATATGGCGGTGAGGGCGGCGCAGCCCAATTGCTTTTGCTGGTGCCGTATGTGCCATATGAAACAGGACGCTTTGGGCGGGACGTGATGATTGTGCGCGACAAAAAGCGGAAGCCTCAGGTTCGATGCCATCGGCAGCGGATGGCTAACCCGCCGCGAGGGCTGCTGCTCGCTTTGCTGCTTGCCGTTTCCGCCTGCGGTGATGCTCCGCAGCAGGAACCGGCCAAGCAGGCCGCCGCCAGCTGCACCGGATTGTCCGGTCCCGGCATGGTGTGGATCCCCGGCGGCCGCTTCACCTTGGGCGCCGATGCCCGCTACCCCGAAGAAGGCCCACCGCGCGAGGTGGAGGTGGCGGGCTTCTGGATGAGCCGGACCGAAGTCACCAATGCCGAGTTCGCCGCCTTCGTCGCCGCGACCGGCTATCGCACCGAAGCCGAGCGCGATCCCCCTGCGCTGCCGGGGGCCCCGCCCGAGATGCTCCAGCCTGGCTCCGCCGTGTTCCGGGTGCCGACGCCGGACAACCGCAACTGGTGGGCCTGGGTGCCCGGCGCGAACTGGCAGCACCCCTCTGGCCCGCAAAGCGCCATTGCCGGGCGAGGGCGCGATCCGGTGGTGCAGATCACCTATAATGACGCGCTCGCCTATGCCCGCTGGGCGGGGCTGAGCCTGCCGAGCGAGGAGCAATGGGAATTCGCCGCCCGCGCCGGAGCCGAGGCCTTGCCCGAATCCAAGGATTGCGCGGGCAATCCGACCGCGAACTATTACCAGGGCGTCTTCCCGGCGCGCGACCTTGGCGAAGACGGATTTACCACCCGCGCGCCGGTGGGCTGTTTTCCGGCCAATGCCTTTGGCTTGCACGACATGATCGGCAATGTCTGGGAATGGACCACAGCCGAAGCCCGCCCCGGCCAGCCGGTCAATATCATCAAAGGCGGATCATATCTGTGCGCGGCCAATTACTGCGCCCGTTACCGCCCCGCAGCGCGCCAGTTTCAGGAGCGCGATCTCGGCACCGATCACATCGGCTTCCGCCTCGTTGACAACGCGCGGCCAGCGCCTCGCTAGAGCAGGCGGCGGCGGTCAATCGCCTCGCTTTGCGGCATAAGCGAGAACAGCATGCCGTCCTCGCCCACCACGATCGGGCCATCGAACCGCGCTGGCGCATCGCCGAGGAAGGCGGGATAGAGATAGGCATAGGGCAGCGGCGGCACGAGGTGCGAGAGCACCAGCATCTTCGCGCCCGCGTCTCGCGCGCTCTCCGCCGCCTGTTCTGGCGAGGCGTGATAGTCCTGGATGTCGTGAAAGATCTTGGCGGTGTTGGCGTTGCCCTGTGCCGCGAAAGCGGCCTCGACCTCCTTGATCATCCGTGGCTGCAAGGCATCATGGACAATCAGATCGGTGCCCTTGCAGACGGCAATCAGGTTGGCCGATTTGGCAGCATCGCCGCTGATGCACAGGCTGCGCCCCTTGTAGTCGAAGCGATAGCCTACTGCCGGCTTGATCGGGTCGTGATCGACCTTGAAAGCCGTCACGGTCAGGCCGCCGCTTTGCAGGATGACGGCGCTATTGCCTTCGATGGCAAAGGGACGGGCCGCCGCCCCGCCGCCGCCGCGCGGCACGACCTGTTCGCCGTGATGCGCAATCCGGTAGTTGTGATCGAGCGCATAGGCGGCATTGAAGCCCGCCACGACCTGCTCGACGCCTTCGGGTCCATGGACCGGTAGCGGCGCGGCTTTCGCGCCGCGGGTCCAATGGTAGAGCATCAGTGGGCCAATCCCGTCGATATGATCCGAATGGAAATGGGTCAGCAGCAGCGCATCAACTTCGCTGGCGCTGATGCCCATCAGGTTGAGGTTGCGATTGCCGTTTTCGCCCATGTCGACGACCAGCACCTTATCGCCTGCGACAATGACATTGCAGGGCCCCGCGCGCTGCGGATTGGGCATGGGCGATCCCGTGCCACAAAGCCCGATATGCAACCCGTCTCCGAGGCTGGCCAGTTGATCCCGCCCCGTCAACGCCTGCACCGCGCGCTGGAACAGGACCTCACCGATCGGCTTCTGGAACACGAAGGCCACGGCAAGGACGATCAGCACCGCCACCAAAAGCCCGATCCCGACTCGCTTCATCATCCTTCCCCTTCGGATGATCTCTTGGATTAATTGATCACATTAGGCAATTGCTCTCGCTCGAGTTGGATGATCAAAGCGTTGAGGTGCCTTGGCTTCGATGGGTGATCAATTGCTTACGGCACACAAGCAAAAGATGGACGGACGGTCCATTGGGCCTGAAAGACGCAGCTGGGTTTCAACATGAGCGTGCGCTTTGGGCCACTCATCGATGCGTTTGGCGTGAAGCCAGCGACCGGATGGTCAATATCCCGATGTTTGCCCCGCTTCATCCGTTCGGAAAGTGCGGCCGCGTGCGGTTGGCAATCGCCACGAGCGACAGCATGACCGGCACCTCGACCAGCACCCCTACAACCGTTGCCAGCGCCGCCCCGCTGCCCAGGCCGAACAGCCCGATAGCCACCGCTACAGCGAGTTCGAAGAAGTTGGACGTGCCGATCAAGGCGCAAGGTGCGGCAATCGCGTGCGGCACGCCCCATGCCTTGGCCCAGCCATAGGCGATGAAGAAGATCCCGTAGCTCTGGATGATGATTGGCACTGCTATCAGTGCCACCAGCAGCGGACGGGTGACGATCGTCTCGGCCTGAAAGCCGAACAGCAGCAGCACGGTCGCCAACAGGCCGATGATCGACAGCGGCTTGATCCCTGCCGTGAAATCCGAAACGGCCCTCTCATCCCCGCCATGCGCCGCCAGCAGGCGGTGACGCACCCACGCCCCTGCACCGAGCGGCACCACCACGTACAACGCCACCGATAGCAGCAGCGTTTCCCACGGTACGGTGATGTCGGTCACGCCCAGCAGCAGCGCGACGATCGGCGCAAAGGCGATGATCATGATCAGGTCGTTCGCCGCCACCTGCACCAGCGTATAGGCGGGATCACCCTTGGTCAGCTGCGACCAGACAAACACCATCGCAGTGCAGGGCGCTGCGCCGAGCAGGATCAAACCGGCGATGTATTGCTGCGCATCGGCCGGCGCGATCAGGCCGGCAAAGATGATCTCGAAGAACAGCACGCCCAGCAACGCCATGGTAAAGGGCTTGATCAGCCAGTTCACCACCAGTGTGATGATAAGGCCACGCGGGCGCTCCCCCGCGCGCCTGACCGCGCCGAAATCGACCGCCACCATCATCGGGAAAATCATCGCCCAGATCAGCACGGCAACGACGATGTTGACGGAGGCATATTCAAGGCTTGCCAGCGCCCCGAAGGCATGCGGAGCGGCATTGCCGAGTGCGACCCCGGCAAGGATCGCCAGACCGACCCAGACACTGAGCCACTTCTCGAACACACCGAGCCCTGCGGCTTCGGGTTCGGCAACCGGAGCCAGCGTGCTCATGCGCTCTGCGCTTCCTTGCCAATGGCCTGAAGTTCTGCGCGCAGAGATTCCGGGGTAAGCGAGCCGAGCGGCAAGGCCAGCATCTGGTCGATGCGATGCTTCAGCCGACTGAAGGCGAGTGCGAAGGCAGCCTCCTTGTCGGCATCGCTGCCCACAGCAGCGGCAGGATCGGGAATGCCCCAATGGGCGCTGATCGGACGGCCCGGCCAGACCGGGCAGCTTTCTGCCGCTGCGCTGTCGCAGACGGTGAAGATGAGATCGAAGACGGGGCCTTCAGCAAAAGCGTCCCAGCTTTTCGATTGAAAGCCCTCGGCCGGGTACCCCCGTGCTGCCAGGGTGTGCAACGCCCACGGATTGACCTGGCCGGTTGGCTGACTGCCGGCACTGAAGGCCAGAAACCGTCCCGCGCCGTCATGGCGAAGGATCGCTTCGGCAAGGATCGAGCGGGCAGAATTGCCCGTGCACAGGAACAGCACGTTCATCGGGGCATCCTCAGCAGCAGGTTGTCTTGGAAGATGCTGCCGCCTCCGGAACGCAGCATGCGCCGGTCGCAGCCTCGGCATGGGCCAGTTGGTCAAGATCGGGGCTGCCGCCATAGGTGGTGCTGCCACCGGTGGTGAGGAAAGCTTCCCACACCACGCCGTCCGGGTCGGCGATCCAGCTCTTCTCCGACCTGGCATAGCAGCAGGTGGTCACACCTTCTTCCAGCACCGGGCGGTCTGCGGCCTTGAGCCGCGTATAGACCTCGGCCAGTTCATCGGCATCCTCGACCTGAAGGCCGACATGCTCGATCCCCTTCACCGCACCCTCGCGCATTGAGATCGCGAAATTGATGTGCGGATCGTCGAGCATCCATTTGGCATAGTCTGCCTTCACGATGCTCGGCCCGGCACCGAACAGGTGGGTATAGAACGCGATCGAGGCATCAAGATCGGTGACGCCGACGTGGAGGTGCAAACGCTTCATCAGGCGCTCTTTCTGTCAGGGGTGAGTCCGCATATCGCCGCATCGTCGCAAGGCACGCCGCCACAGCAGTTTTCGGTGAGGTAGCTCATCACGCCGTTCATCGCGGCATAGTTGGCCGAATAGATGATCGAACGGCTCTCGCGCCGCTGGGTCACAAGGCCTGCGTTGGCGAGTTGCGTAAGGTGAAAGCTCATTGACGACGGGGGGACGCCGAGCCTTTCGGCGAGCACGCCAGCCGGGATGCCCTCGGCGCCAGCCTGAACCAGCAAGCGAAACACGGCAAGGCGATGCTCCTGAGCCAGAGCGCCGAGCGCGCGAATAACCAGATCGGGCTGCATCCGATACTCCAATGATTCGATAAATGTAGAATTATGAAATAATCAACTGCGCGTCAATGGGTTTCGTCGCCCCGGTAGGGCTAGCTGAAAGGCCACTTTTGTTTTTTGTTGGGCGGATCGTCTTGTCGCGATTCCTCGGGCGATCATGCTCCGGTCTTGCTCGGCAGTGCCTTGCGCCCTCGGCAACCCCTAACGTTCACATGTCGGACATAATCGTTTGGGCACCAGATGAACCCCGAACCGCTTGTGACTATCGCCGCGCTTGTTCCTAGGCTGCGAGAACGTGGAGCTGGAAGTATCCGAGCGGCCCGCGATTGCTTTTCAGCCTCAACCCATGCGCCGCAGCGATGCGGGCGGCGACTTCGGGCAGACCGGCCCGCGGTTCCACGTGAAACTTTGCAAGCCATCCCTTGAGCAGGCTCTGGAATGGGCCGGGAAGCCCCTTGAGGTCCCCGAAATCGACGACATGCAACTCACCCTCTTCGGCCAAGAGCCCGGCGGCGTGATCGAGTGCGGTCTGCCAGTCCGGGATCATTGACAGGGAATAGGACAGCACGATGCGCTCGAAGGCAGTCTCGCCCAGCAGTGTTTCCGGATCGAAGGCGGAAGCATCGCCTTCACCGAGCCGAGCCTCGGCTCCCAGCGCGGCACGCGCGCTTTTGAGCATTTCGCTGGAGATATCGAGGCCGTAGAGGCGCCCGCCGGGCCAAGCCTTCCCGATCTTGGCAAGGTTGCGTCCGGTTCCGCAAGCGACTTCCAGCACCCGCGTCCCCGGTCTCGCTGCCAAGCCTTCGATCAGCGTATCACGCCCGAACAGGTAGTATTTTCGTGTAAAATTATAAATATGGCGCTGACCTCGGTAGACCTCGTCCATCAATGCGGCGTGACCAGAGCGGCGACTGGCGGTTGCCATTACGCGAGCTCGTAGACATGCACGCCGCCATAGATCGAAGAACGATCGCGGCTGGTAAGATCGGCGGAAGTCTCTTCGAGATACCGCCACTTGCCAAGGATCGCATCGTCGAGCCGTCCCGGCAGCAGGCTCGGTTCGGCTGCGGTGCGGAACAGCACGCGCGCGCCCGGACGGCTGGCGCGGGTTATCCGGCTCCACAGGCCATCGAGCTGCTGGTTGTTCATCCAGTCTTGCGCATCAAGCAGCACGAAGCGGTCCATGCTCGCCTCCTCGCGCGCGCCGATCCAGTCGACCATGTTGGCGCGGGTGACGTCCAGCCGCTCGACCCGCTCTTTCATCGCCCCCCAGTTGGCGCGCTGGAGATAGGGCGGCAACGGCGCGCTTTCCGAACGATCATAGCCGCGCCCGAAGGCTTGCCATGCGAAGTAATTGTCTTTCACGGCAAAGTCGCACGCAAGCTTTTCCAGCCTGCGCCGCAGCACCTCTGCCATGCGTTCGTCGCCTGCGAGATGCTCGAACTGCGCAGGCGGAATGCCCAGGCCGAACAGCGAGGCGGGCTGATCGGTCAGCCAGCGGATGAACTTCTTCTCGAACACCGGAGCCAGCTCGCTTTCGAACACCTCGCGTTGCTCTTCGAGCGTCTGGGCTTCCAGCACCTTCGACAGATCGATCTTGTAGAGCTTGGCAAATACGTGGGCCAAGCCAATGAAATTGCCCAGTAAACCCTGCCGGTAAATGCCCTTGGTGAAGTATGTGATCCGCCGCCGCCCGCGGATGTCGCGCTTTTCCCAATAGGCGCGGCTCTCCGCATCGAGATAGGGCGCGATCATGGTCTTGTAGACCTCTGCATTTTCCTTGTGATCGGCGTGGGCGAAGAAGCGGTGGAACCGCTCGTAATTGGGCAGGTGCTTGATCGCAGCGATCTTCAGCCGCCCCAACGCCACGTGAGCGCGGTTCAGATCGACTGCGGTAACGCTTGCGGGATTGGCGGTGAGATAGGACAGCGCGTTGCAGCTGCCGCTGGCGATGCACATCACGCGGCTGTCGGGCTCGATGGCGAGGCCTTCCATGTCGACCACCGGGTCTTCCCAGATCTGGGCGTAGACCAGGCCCTTGAAAGCCAGCGCAAAAGCCTTGTCGAGCAGCTTGTCGCCGCCCTTTGCATCCTTGCGGATCACCGCGTCTTCGATGATCCGCTTTGCCTGAGTTGCCATGGGGAGAGGAGGTCCTTGCCGTTACGTCAAGCTGTTGTCGTATTGCCGGTGCGTTTCGTCAATGTGACGGTTTCCACAAGTCTATGCGGTTTCCGCGATCGTCGCCGCGAAAGCCGCCGGGTCGGCATTGCCGCCAGTGAGCATGATCACCGTGTTTTCGTCCACCGGCACCTTGCCCGCCAGCGCTGCGGCCAGCGCGGCTGCGCCGCCGGGTTCCACCACCAGCCGGAGGTTCGCAAAGGCGAAACGCTGCGCCGCGCGCACTTCGGCATCGGAAACGGTGACCCCGGGCTCGGCACGGCCCTTGAGCAAGGCGAGATTGATCGGCTTGGTTGCGGGTGGCTGAAGCGCATCGCAGATGGTTTTCGGCGCATCGGGCGCGGCGTGGACGATTGCGCCGGCCGCCATGGCCTGTCCCACCATGTCCCAGCCTTCGGGCTCCACCGGATGGATCGCGCTTTCCGGCGCGCCCAGCGTCAAACCGGCCGCCAGACCCCCGCCGCCGCAGCAGGCAATGATGCGCGATGGCGCGCGCCCGAGCTGATCGGCAGCCTCGATCGCGGCGCTGCCCTGTCCCTCGATTACCCAGGGATCGCCGAAAGCATGGACCAGCGTGCCGCCGCGTTCGGCGATCAAGCGCGCCGCCACTTCGTCGCGGTCTTCTCCCGGACGCTGGTAGAGCACCACTTCGGCCCCGAGCGCCCGGGTGTTCGCCAGTTTCACCTGCGGCGCATCGTGCGGCATGACGATGGTCGCCGTGATCCCGAGCCGCCGTGCGCTCCACGCTACCCCCTGCGCATGGTTGCCCGATGAAACAGCAACGACCCCCGCCGCGCGCTCCTGAGGCGACAGGTTGGACAGCCGCCACCACGCACCCCTTATCTTGAACGATCCGATGGGTTGCAGGCTGTCCGCCTTCACCCACGCCCGAACCCGGTTGATCTCGACCGGCAGCAGCGGGGTGGGGGGCAGGATCGCAGCAACCGACTCGGCGGCGGCGATCACGCCCTTGGCGGTGGGAATCCGTTCAGTCATCGACGCTTCAGCCTGTCTGTTGGAGACACATGGTACACTGTGCAGAAGCAGAAAAGCTGCCGTGATGCAAAGCGTCGTGCGGGTGCGGCTCGCTGGCAGGATCGGCTGTGCGGGACATCCGCGGATCATGTCCGATCATACGCCTGTAGGAAATGCGGATCATTTGTCCCTGCTGGCGCATTGGACTAAGGCCCGCGCAAGATTCGCATCGCTCTACGAAAGGTTCCTCCCATGTCGGCAGCCAAATCCCGCATCGTCCTCGTCATCGGCGCCGGCGGGGTGAGTTCGGTGTGCGTCCACAAGATGGCGTTCAACCCGGATATCTTCCCCGAAATCCACCTTGCCAGCCGCACCAAGTCGAAATGCGATGCGATTGCCGCCTCGGTGAAGGAGCGCTGCGGGCGCGATGTGGCCACCTACGAGATCGACGCCGAGGAAGTTCCGGCGATGGTCAATCTGATCCGCAAGACCGGGGCGGGGTTGGTGGTGAACCTTGCGCTGCCCTATCAGGATCTGCCGATCATGGACGCCTGCCTTGAAGCCGGCGTCGATTATCTCGACACCGCCAA
>RDXA01000394.1 GCA_004292705.1 Sphingomonadales bacterium
GGAGGGACGCTGGCTTGTGACCCGCCGTCAGACTGCCGGACGCGGACGGCAGGGGCGCGCATGGTTCGACGGGGCGGGCAATTTCATGGGCTCGACCGTGGTGCAAGTCGCCGACAACGGCCCACCGCCCGCTTCGCTGAGCTTCGTTGCTGCGCTCGCGGTGCGCGATGCTGTCGCTGGCGTGCTAGGGCAGAGCGCGAACCTCGCACTCAAATGGCCTAATGATGTGCTGCTTAACGGGGGAAAGCTTTCCGGCATCCTGCTGGAAATGGTTCGCAAAACCATTGTGGTTGGCATTGGGGTAAACCTCGCCCGCGCCCCTGATCTGCATGACCGCAAGACCGCGGCCATTGCGGACGTTGTGCTGCCACCGCCGCTGGAGGACTTTGCTTCCGGCCTGGCTGCTGCCTTTGATCGCAGGCTGGAGGCGTGGCGCACCCATGGACTTGGCGCGACGCTGCAGGCATTCCTCGCGCATGCGATTCACGCCCAAGGCTCCTCGCTCACCGTCCACGACACCGATGGCTCGGTGCTTTCCGGCTCTTTCGCAGGCCTTGAAGAAAGCGATGGGGCCTTGCGGCTGCGCTTGGCGGATGGCAGCGAACGTGTCATTCGCGCTGGCGACATATCCTGAAAAGAGGACTTCCGGAAATGCTGCTCGCCGCCGATGTCGGGAACACCAATGTCGTCTTTGCTCTGTTCGAGACGGGGGAAGATGGCAGCTATACCATCCGTGCGCGATGGCGCATTGCCACCGATCCGCGCCGCACGGGCGACGAATATGCGGTGTGGCTGCTGCAGCTGCTCAAGATCGAAGGGGTCGAACGGTCGGACATCAGCCAGATCATCGTCGCTTCGGTGGTCCCGCGTGCGGACCACAATCTTACCGTTCTGTGCCAGAAATACTTCGGCATCACACCGCTGTTTGCCGGCCAAGGTGCGGCGCGATGGCGGTTCGAGATTGATGTCGACCAACCCTCGTCGCTCGGCGCCGACCGCGCGCTCAACATCCTTGCGGCGCACCACAAGTATGGCGGCGATCTGATCGTGGTTGACTTCGGTACGGCGACCAAGTTCGAAGCGGTGGACTTTACCGGCGCCTACAAGGGCGGCTCGATTGCGCCGGGGATCAACCTCTCGCTCGATGCGCTGGTCGGCAAGACGGCCAAGTTGCCGCGCATCGCTATCAAGGCTCCGGCCAGCCGCTCGGTCATCGGCCGCAATACCGAAGATCAGATGCTGATCGGCGTGTTCTGGGGCTATGTGGCGATGATGGAAGGCATGGTCGCCAAGATGAAGACCGAAATCGGCCGCCCCGCCAAGGTTGTCGCCACCGGGGGCCTCGCCATATTGTTCGACGACGCGACCGACATCTTCGACCACGTCGATGCCGACCTCACCCTCGATGGCCTCGCCATCCTCGCCCGCCAGGCTGAAACTGCCTGAGCCGCGCCAACGTAAGAGACATTGTGAAGAACGATTACACCCCCGAAAACGAATTGCTGTTCCTGGCCCTTGGCGGATCGGGGGAGATTGGCATGAACGTCAATCTATATGGCTGTCAGGGTAAGTGGATCATGGTCGATCTCGGCATGACCTTTTCAGGCACCGAATATCCCGGTGTCGAGCTGGTGTTCGCTGATCTCGACTTCATCGAGGAGCGGCGCAAGGACTTGCTGGCGATCGTGCTGACCCACGCGCATGAAGACCATATCGGTGCGGTGCCCTATTTCGCGGGCGAGCTGGGCGTTCCACTTTATGCCACGCCCTTCACCGCCGATCTGGTGGCGCGCAAGCTGGAAGAGGCGGGGCTGCTGGGGCAGGTCGAACTCAACATCATCGAGGAGGATCACGGCCAGATCGATCTCGGGCCTTTCACCATCACCTATCTGCCGCTGGCGCATTCTATCGCCGAGGGCAACGCGCTGCTGATCGACACGCCGCACGGCCGCATCTTCCATACCGGTGACTGGAAGCTTGATGACGATCCGATCATCGGCGAGCCGACCACCGAGGAAGAACTGCGTGAAATCGGTGCGGAGGGCGTGCTGGCGCTGGTGTGCGATTCGACCAACGTCTTCAACCCCAACCCCTCAGGCAGTGAAGGCGCGGTTCACCGTGCGCTGATGGAGGAGGTCGCGCGCCACAAGGGCAAGCGCGTCGTTGTCACAACCTTCGCTAGCAATGTGGCGCGCCTGCAAACGCTGGGCGAAGTCGCGCGTGAGACCGGGCGGCAGCTTTGTGTTGCCGGCCGCTCGCTCGACCGCATCATCGAGGTCGCGCAGGACAATGGCTACCTCGAGGATTTCCCCACGCCGGTCAGTTTCGAAACCGCGATGGGTCTGCCCCGCGGCGAGGTGCTGGTAATTGCGACCGGCGGGCAGGGTGAACCGCGCGCGGCGCTCGGGCGGATGGCGGACATGAACCACCCCATCGAATTGACGGCGGGCGACGTCGTGCTGTTCTCCTCGCGCCAGATTCCGGGCAATGAAATCCCCATCGGCAAGATCCAGAACCAGCTCGCCGCGCGCGGCATCCAGATGGTCACCGACCGGCAGGCGCTGATCCATGTCTCGGGTCACCCGGGACGACCGGAGCTGGAGGCGCTCTACTCCTGGCTCAAGCCCGAGATCCTCGTGCCCGTCCATGGCGAGATCCGCCACATGGCCGAACAGGCCCGGGTCGGGAAGGCGAGCGGCATTCCGTCGCAGGTTGTTCAGAAGAACGGCGACCTCGTGCGCCTTGCGCCGGGCAAGCCGGGCAAGGTCGCCGAAGTGCGTGCGGGACGTCTGGTGCTTGACGGCGATATCATTGCGCCCGCCGATGGCGAGGCGATAACCATGCGCCGCCGGATCGCGGGCGAGGGCGTGCTGGTCGTGGTGCTGGCGCGTGGGGCCAAGCCGGTGATCGAAGCCATTGGCCTGCCGCTTGAGGAAGACCTGCCCGCATTTCTTGATGAAGCTGCAAGCGACGTGTTGACCGCCATCAATCGCCTGAAGGGCAAGGACGCGCGCGATGAGTCTGCGATCCGTGAGGCCGCGCGACTCGCTGCTCGCCGCGCAGCGCAGCGGTGGTCGGGCAAGAAGCCGCAGGTGCGCGTGGTGATGCCGGGGGCGGCTTCCTGATGCAGATCACGTCGATTGCAGCGATCTACTTTCTATTCTGGGTGATGAGCGCCTTTATCATGCTCCCCTTCGGTGTGCGGACTGCCGAAGAAGCGGGGGAGGAGCAGGTGCCTGGTCAGGCCGAGAGCGCTCCGGTCAATTTCCGCCCCGGCAAGCTGGCGCTCCGCGCGACGCCCATCGCGGCGGTGCTGACCTCGCTGTTCGTCGCCAATTACATCAATGGCTGGGTCACTGTAGCCGACATCGATTTTCTGCCGAAGCCGCCTGAAGCCGCCTAGGTCCGGAAACGCTGGATCGACTGTGCGAGCGCAACATACAGCTTGCCCATGTCCGAACCCAGCATCGTCACGCTCAGCACATGACCGTGACGCGTTGACAAGGTCTGTCGCAGCAGCGCCTCGAAGTCGTGGACGTAGCGGCTGACATTGGCCTTGAAACCCTCATCGGAGGAATAAAGCGCTGCGATCTCCTTGGCGGTCCCGTTATCAATCAGCCGGACTGCGCGCCGGGTGAAGATGCCGCGGTCGCCCTTCAGATAGGCGTCCCACGCCGTGTCGGCGATTTCGCCCGACAGCGCACCGCTTATGTCGATCGCTGCCGAATTCAGGCTGTCTGTGATCAAGGCCATACGCCGGGTGAAGTCGTTGTTGACCTGCTCCTCGGCCAGTTCACGGGCCCGGTTGATCCGCTGCTCGAGATTGCCGGTGAGTTCGTTGACCTTGACCAGTTGGTCACGCAGCTGGACGGCCGCTTCGCGACCGACGCCTGATGCATGAGCGGCCGATTGTTCGATCTTGCCGAGGGTTGCGGCTGTCTCGTTGCGCAGAGTGCGTTCGAGTACTTCAACCGCTTCCGTGCCCAAGCCGCCGGCCAGCGTACGCAATTTCTCGCGGGTAACATTGTCGAGCGTCGCGAAAGTCTGTGTGATCGCGGTTTCCAGCGCACCGAGCGCATCGCGCAGGGCTTCCTGCGTCTCTCCTGTGAGCGCGCCGCTTTCCGCCGCCAGTCGCGCGAAGCCGCCGCGCAAGCCTTGCAGCCGTGCCAGAGAATCGTCCGTCGCCTCGCCGAGACGAGACCTGAACTCAGACATCGCCACCTCCGCCGCGTCGATATCGGCGCGGGTGCGCAGCAGATAGTCCGACAGATCGCTCCCTGCTTGCGTGCTGCTCAGCATCAACGTGCTCACCGTGTCGGCGCGTTCCTCCACCAGACCAAGTGCGGAGGACGCACTGTTGATGGCTCCGGTGAGATCCTCGCGGCAGCTTCGCGCGCCTGACTGAACGATTTCAAGCAATCGAACACCGCTATCCGTGAGCTGCGCCAGCTGCGCCTCGGTCGCTGCAAGCGCTGAGCGCTTTTCAGCAAGCTGATGCGAGAGGCCTTCAAGTGCCTTGTCAAGAATGGCTCGTGTTGTTTCGCCGGTCTGTCCAGCTTCGCGAACCACCCGCGTGAGCTCCGCCACCCTTGCCGACATCGCTTCGCCTTGCACGACGAGCTTCTCGATCTCGGCAATCTGCGCCTCGCGCCGCTGGGCGAGGGCATCGTCCAGCGCCGCCAGCCGTTGCGACAGCACCTCACTGGCCTGTGCTTCCCAAGTCTCGAAGGCGGCCTGCCGCTGTTCGATCAGCTCGTCGAAGCTACGGTTGCGAGCCGCGAGCCGATCATCAAGGCGGATGGCCTCGTCGCGCAACTGGGTCAAACGCTGACTTGCCGTGGCTGTGCCGTTGCGATCGAGTTCTTCAACGAGGCGAAGCTTTTCGATTAAAGTGTCATGCAGGGCAGAAATTGCGGCGGTGAAACGAGTTTGGGCACTTTCGCTCTCATCGCGCAACCGGGCGGCGATAGTTTCTGCATCGCTGACGATCGCGCGCGAACGTTCGGCAAGGGCCGCCATTGCACCGGCTTCGAGCGCATCAAGGCGCTCGCGATAGGCTTCGGCGTCGGCTTGCAGCGCAGCGAACCGCTCCGCAACCAGAGCGTCGATCCGGGTAAGGGTGGTCTCGTAACCACCCAGCGTAGCCTCAACCTGTGTGCTGAGCCGGCTGACCTGTGCTTCGCTTGCAGTGCCAGCTGCGCCAAGGCGGTCAAACCCGCCCGCAAGCCGATCAAGCTGTTCCTCTGCCGCCCGACCTGCACTGCCGATCTGGTTGGCAACGTCGCGCGCGGCGTTCGCGATCACCGGCAGATGGTCGCGCAACCGGTCCATATTCCCGAGGGCGATTTCACTCGTGGTTGCAATTGTCTCGACCTGAGCGCCGTTGGTGGTGATCAGCCCCTGCAATTCGCCAGCGTGGGACGAGAGCCGGTCGGCCGCGATCCGGCCAAGCGCTTCGAGATCGCGCGCCTGGGCGGCAAGAAACTCGCGGGCTAGGCTGAGTTCGCGGTTCACAATCTTGAGGCGCGCCTCGAGCGCGACGCTTTCGCGATTCATCAACGACGCAGTGGCAGCAAATCGGTGCGCCTCTGCACGCGAGGACCGCATGGCCAGCAACCACATGATCCCTATCAGACCAACCGGGATCGCCCAGGTACCGAACCAATCGACCCATTGCGCGGGCGTCGTGCCCGCCTGCATGGCGGCAAAGTTAGCCCAGGCAAAAATCCCGGTCCAAGCAGCGACAGCCAGCAGCGCCGCCACCGGTGCGAGCCACCCGAACCGCACAGCGAAAGGCACGGTGCCAGGCTCTTCCTCGACCCAGCTATCGGCAAGGTCGAGCATCTCCCCGTCGGCTTCCGTTCCGGGAAATGGCGTGTCTGCCGCGCCATCGCCGCCACTATTGCGCCCCAAGGCGCGCATCTTGTGCTGTCCTGCCATGAGACGCCTCATATCACACCGCCACGCGTGTTAAACCCCGCTTTAACCTAATGCGGGCTATTCCGATCAGCATGGCTTTCAATCTTGGTGCTCTCGATGCGACCCTTGCAGCAGCAGCCGGCGAAGACGCCGCCTTGCTGCGCGAACTGCGCGCCGCCTTTCTCGAAAGCGCGGCGCGGCAGCTGGATCTGCTCAAGCGTGCGCGATGCGATGGCAACTGGCACGTTGCGGCCATGCGTCTGAAGGGCCTCGCCGCCAGCTTTCACGCTGAAGACCTGCTCCAGGCTGCTGAAACTGCGCTTCTTGCTGCCCCTGGCGAGCCGATGGCGATCCGTGAAGTCGAAGCCGTCCTGGCTCGCTTTAGCCGCGATTCCCGCATCCGCTGATCGGCTATGCCGTGCCCTTGCGGGGGCAAACTGCCCACCGTGGCTTGAACCTGTTCGTCCGAACCGCCAATCCCCTCTCCTAGATGATCTGACAAGAGAGGGAGCGAGGAGCGATGCGCATCGGCCTCATTGCGGCACTGCGGCGCACCGAGGACGGCACCTTGCGTGCTGCGCTGCCGCTGGCCGGGCGCTCTGTCCTTGTGTGGCAGGCGAGGATGCTCGCATCGCTGGGGGTCGAGCGGGTGCTGTGCCTGTCCGAAGATACAACCGCCAGCGCGGAACTCCTGCGATTGCAACACGCGCTCGAAGCCAAGGGAATGCAGTTCCATGTCCTCAAAGGCTTCGCAGCGATCCCGGCGCTGGTGCGGGCGGAAGATGACCTGATCGTTCTGCTCGATGGGCTTGTGCCCGACCAAGAGGTGCTACGCTCGGTCCTTGACAGTGGCGGCGCGATCAAGCGCCTGGTGGTGGCAATGCCCGCCGATCACGCGCTCGCAGTTGCTTGTCCCGCCGATTTCGAGCGGATTGATTCCGCGCGCCATTGGGCAGGGGTGTTGGCGATGCGCGGTGCACCCGTCCAGCACCTTGCCGATTTTCCAGAGGATGCCGACGCAGGCTCGCTGCTGCTGCGCCTCGCCCTGCAGTCGGGCACGGCGGCTTTCGATCTGGCGCAGCGCGAGTTGGTGCCTGAAACGTGGTTTCTGGCCGACAGTCAGGCAGCGGTTGAACAGCATGCGAATGCCCTGATTGCTGGCGCTGCACCATCTGCTGATTGGCGGGCCCCCTCGGTTGCGCTGGCCCTCACAGTGGTGCGCCGTATCGCACCGCGCGGGCTTGCCCGGGGCGGGTTGATGGGGGGTGGTCTTGCGGTTGGTTTGATGTTGGGCGCGGTCATGATCGCCTTTTTCGGCTTTCCTGCCACAGGATTGGGCATGGCCGCGCTGGGTGCTTTTGTCGCGGAAATCTCGCAGACGTTTGCCGCGCTTGATACCCAATTGCAGCGCGGCGAAAAGGCGGGCCACAGCGCCGCAGTCATGAGCAGGGCGACCGATGGGTTTTCAGCCCTCGTGCTCTGGTTTGCGCTTGTCCCGTGGCCAGATTGGCTGCCACTCGCAGTACTGGGGCCGGTGCTGATTGGCCTCGCACGGCTCGTGTCCCGGACCAGGCATACAGCCATTGGCGCTGCCGCCAGCGACAGAGCAAGTCTTTTGCTGATCCTTGCGCTGGCCTCCGTCTTCGGCGTGCTGCCCGAAGCGATGGCCTGTCTCGCCTTGGGGCTGCTTGCAGCTTTGCTGCTGCGCAGCGCGCCGGATTGATCTAACCCGTCCTTAACTATGCGGGCACTATGCCTGCAGGATAATGGGCGAAGAGACGATGGACCTTGCCGCCGACCTTGCTGTCGAGGCGATCGTGCGGGACGAACTCGCGCGGGAATCGCGCGCGGTCTCCTCGGTCGTTCCGGTTCTGCGTCACCTCCTGGGCTCGGAGGCTCAGGCATTGGTGAGCGATGCGATCCTTGCCCGGGTTCGCGGGATGATTATCGATCTGGCGAACCAGCTGCTCGCCGCGCAGGCGGGCCGGGATCCGACCATTCGGGCTGCCAATAGTGATCCGGTGGCGCTCGACCAGCTTGCTGAAACCCTGATGGCCAATGAGGCGCTGCTGGGCCACTGCCATGCACTCGGCGCGGAAAGCCTGATCGCCGAACGCTTGCAGCAGCGCGGCGCGATCGACCCGGTCCTGAGCCCGCTGTTGCAGGAGCTGATCGCTGCCGAAGATGGGAATGTGGCAGCGCTGGCGATGAGCACGCTGGCCGCGCAATCGCGCTTCATGCAGGCCCAAAGGCGCATGGAGCTCCCGCTTGGCGAACTTCCGGCCGAGCTGTTCCATGGCCTTGTGGCAGAGACCCCGATCGATACCACGGGCAGAGCGGGCTTGGCCCGCTTGCAGCAAGAATACGACGAGGGAACTTCGCGGCTTGGTCTTCTCGCCAGGCTGGTTGCCACAATAAGGCGCGGAGCCTTGGCGGCGCTTGAGCTTGAGCATGCCGGGATCGCGCTGTTCGCCAGCGCGCTTTCCATGACCGCCCGGACTGCTCGCACGGCGACGGTGCTCGCCTGCCTTGACGGTCAAGGAATGCGATTTGCGCTGCTGTTGCGCGCCGCCGGCATATCGCCACCGGCGATCACCCGCCAATTGTTGCTGGTCGAACCTGCGGGACACCTGCCGATTGAGCTCGCTGCGCTCGCGCCCGATCGCGCCGCTGAGCTTCTGGGCCCTGAAGCGGTCTGGTGATGAACTCCATGGACCACGCCGATAGCCTGTTGGGCACCTATGGCCTTACCGATGCGCGCGACCGTCTGCTCAGTGCGGATGCGCCGCTGGCCGAATTGCAGGAGCGCTGTGGCGGTGATCTGCCGGGGACCCTCGCAATCCCCGAGCTGCTCGCACTTGTGCAACAGGCGCGCCGGATGGGACTGCGGATCGCCCGAGGGTTCAGCGCGTTTGATGGCGATGGAGAGGTCTCGGGCTTTGTCCGGATTCACCCGCTGCCGGAAAATGACGGCGGTGGCTGCGAGATGCTGGTTGAGAACTGGCAGCGGGGCCCGCTGGCGCAGCGCAACGCGCGCGACCTTGCCGAGCAGCTCGATGCTATTGACCGCGCGACGGCCGAAGTCAGCGCCCGGCTCGATGCCCGGCAGCGATTGCAGGTGCTGAGTGCGCGGGCGCGCGATGTCGCTGGGCTGGAGGCTGCCGCACTGGCGACCCCGGGGAGTTTGTGGAGCGATCTCGTCGAGCTCGCGGGCATAACCCACCACCAACCGCTCCATTGGCGGCTGCTTGATGGCGCGACCTGCCGCTTTGCCGGATCGGCGCGCAACTGGCGTGTGAGGATGATCCCGCTTGGGCCAGATCCGCACAATCCGGAGGGCTTTGAGCTGCTGATGATTGCCGAAGAGCCGATCTCTGACCTCGCCACTGGCGATGTGACCACGACCGACTCACCTGAAGCCTCACCCACGCGGCTTGTCGGCACCGCGCTTGCGCCGGTGTTGCGGCAGCCGGTCGCACGGATCATCGCCAATGCCGAGACGATGCGCGCCCGCCTCGCCGGGCCCTTGCGGGAGGAATACAGCGATTACGCCGGCACCATCGCGAGCGCTGGGCAGCATCTGGCGGCGATGCTTGATGATCTGTCGGATCTCGAAGTGGTCGAAACCCCGGGCTTTGTCACGGCCAAGGAGCCTGTCGATCTTGCCGATGCAGCCGTGCGGGCTGCGGGCATCCTCGGGGTGCGAGCGCAGAACCGTGAGACTGTGCTGGTGGTCGAAGGGGAACCGGGACGGGCGGTTGCGTCAGCCGAGTTCCGCCGCGTGCTCCAGATCCTCATCAACCTCATCGGCAATGCCATCGCCTATTCTCCGGCGGCGAGCACGGTGAGGATCACTCCAATGACTGCAGGCGAGGGCCGGGTGGCGGTCACCGTGGCAGACGAGGGCCCCGGGGTCACACCAGAGCAGGCAGAGCGGATATTCGACAAGTTTGAGCGTCTTGGACGCGACAGCGACGGGGGCAAGGACAAAGGCTCCGGCCTTGGCCTCTACATCTCCCGCCGACTTGCCGAGGCTATGGACGGCAGCCTGACGGTCGAAAGCGCGCCCGGAGGCGGCGCCCTGTTCCGGCTTGAACTTCCGGGAGGCTAAGGCGATTGGCGAGACGTTAGGCAAGGCTATCTGCGGAGCCGCGTCTCTTTTGGATGACCTGAGAATCGGCCTTCAGCCAATCCTTCCGTTTCGATCACCTGCGGTTCCGGAAACGCACAATCGCAAGCAATGCCGCCCCAGCGGCGGCAGTCGCAATCCCGCGCACCGCGCATTCAGCTCGCCCGAGCATGAAGCTTCCCGCCGGCCAGTCCAGCAACCCGGCGCCTTGCAGGCCCCAGATGGTGCCCATGGCCACCAGGAACAGGCCTGCGACCATGAGCATCATCATGAGGCGTTCCGCAGATCAGCGGTTGGACAGCGGGATGTAATCGCGCTCAGTCGGGCCCGTGTAGAGCTGGCGCGGACGCCCGATCTTCTGGCCGGGGTCCGAAATCATCTCGTTCCACTGCGCCACCCAGCCGACCGTGCGGGCGAGGGCGAAGAGCGCGGTGAACATCGTGGTCGGGAAGCCGATCGCCGAGAGGATGATGCCCGAATAGAAATCGACGTTCGGGAACAGCTTCTTTTCGATGAAATAGGGATCGCTGAGTGCGATTTCTTCCAGCCGCAGCGCGGTTTCGAACAGAGGGTCGGTGACCTTGAGCGATTCGAACACCTCGCGCACGGTCTGCTGCATCACGGTCGCGCGCGGATCGTAGTTCTTGTAGACGCGGTGGCCGAAGCCCATCAGGCGGAACGGGTCATTCTTGTCCTTGGCCCGCTCGATATAGTGCGGGATCTTGTCGGGCGTGCCGATCTCGCGCAGCATATTGAGCGCCGCTTCATTGGCGCCGCCATGCGCCGGACCCCACAGGCAGGCGATCCCGGCCGCGATGCAGGCAAACGGGTTCGCACCCGAGGAGCCGGCCAGCCGCACGGTCGAGGTCGAGGCGTTCTGTTCATGGTCTGCGTGGAGGATGAAGATCCGCTCCACAACCGGGTTTACGACATAGGGCTCGGCCGGAACGCCAAAGGTCATGCGCAGGAAGTTGCCGGTGTAACTCAGCGAGTTGTCCGGATAAACGAAGGGCTGACCAATCGAATACTTGTAGGCCATAGCCGCAATCGTCGGCATCTTGGCGATCAGCCGGTGCGAACTGATGGTGCGGTGATCGGGATCGGAAATGTCGGTGCTGTCGTGATAGAACGCCGACAGCGCGCCGACCACGCCGCACATGATCGCCATCGGGTGGGCGTCGCGGCGGAACCCGCGGTAGAAGGTCATCAGCTGTTCGTGCAGCATGGTGTGACGGCTGATTGTGTAGGAGAAGATGTCGAGTTCGTCCTTGCTCGGCAGTTCGCCGTTGAGCAGGAGGTAGCTCACCTCCATGAAGCTTGAATGCTCCGCCAGCTGGCCGATCGGATAACCGCGGTGAAGCAGGACGCCCTCGTCGCCGTCGATGTATGTCAGTGCGCTTTCGCAGGCGGCGGTCGAGGTGAAACCGGGATCGAACGTGAAGGCGCCCGTCTGTGCATAGAGCTTGCGGATGTCGATCACATCCGGGCCGGTGCTGCCTTCCAGCACGGAATAGTCGAAGGTTTTGCCTCCGATTTCGAGTTTCGCCAGCTTGTCTGCCACGATGTTTCTCCTGTCCAAGTTTTGCGGCCCCGCCCCCGCAGGTTACGCCGCCTGTGCGTTAAGCCGGGCTAGGGCCTCGTCCCGGCCCAGCAGAACCAGAACGTCAAAGATACCGGGTGAGGTGGTGGTCCCGGTCAACGCTGCGCGCATTGGTTGCGCCAGCTTGCCCAGACCCAATCCCTGCTCCTCGGCGAGCGCCTTCGTAGTGGCTTCGAGCGCCTCGCTTGTCCAGTCGTTTTGCGCTGCAAGTGCGTTGCAAATGGCGCGCAGAACGGTGCGCGCTTCGCCCTCAAGCAGGGCAGCGGCTTTCTCGGTCATGGCGAGTGGACGAGTGGCGAAGAGGAATGCCGCACCTTCAACCACTTCATTGAGGTTCTTGGCGCGGACTTTGAGGAATGGCATGGCGCGGGTCAGCAGCGCTTCATCAGCGCCTTCGCCAATCCGGGCGGCAGCCAGCGCGGCCAGACGCGCATCAGCAGCCTCGCGCAGATAGTGGCCGTTGAGGTTCTCAAGCTTCTTGATGTCGAAGCGCGATGGGCTCTTGCCCACCCCGTCGAGATCGAACAGCCCCACGGCTTCGTCACGAGTGATCTCCTCGCGGTCGCCATGGCCCCAGCCGAGGCGGAGCAGATAGTTGAATAGCGCCTCCGGCAGGATGCCGAACTCGTCGCGATAGGCCTCGACACCCAGCGCGCCGTGGCGCTTGGAGAGCTTCGTACCGTCCGAACCGTGGATCAGCGGGATATGAGCATAGACCGGATCGGGCCAGTTGCCCTCGATCTGGTTCATCGCGCGGATGATGGGCAGCTGGCGGAAGGCGTTGTTCAGGTGATCATCCCCGCGGATCACGTGGGTCACGCCCATGTCGTGATCGTCAACCACAACCGCCAGCATATAGGTCGGCGTGCCATCGGCACGCAGGATAATGTAATCGTCGAGCTCTTCGTTCTTCACCGTCACCGGGCCCTGAACGCGGTCATGGATGGTGACATCTCCCACGGACGGGGTCTTGAGCCGGATGGTGAAGGGCGCGCCTTCCGGGGCCTCTACCGGATCGCGGTCGCGCCAGCGCCCGTCATAGCGCAGCGGCTGCTTCTTGGCCCGCTGCTCCTCGCGCATGGCTTCGAGCTCTTCCGGCGTGGCGAAGCACTTGTAAGCATGGCCGGCCTTGAGCAGCTGCCAGGCGACCTCGGCATGCCGTTCGGCCCGGTCGGACTGGAATACCGGAGGCGCGTCGTAATCGAGGCCGAGCCAGTCCAGCCCCTCGATAATCGCGTCGATCGCGTCCTGCGTGCTGCGCTTGCGGTCGGTATCCTCGATCCTGAGCAGCGTGCGTCCGCCATGGTGGCGGGCATACAGCCAGTTGAATAGCGCGGTGCGCGCACCGCCGATATGCAGGTAGCCGGTGGGCGAGGGGGCGAAGCGGGTGACGACCTGTGCCGGCGGGCTCTTGTCGGAAGTGCTGCTTTCGCTTGCCATGGGCTTGGATTTCCTGTTCACTTTGAGTGGCTTGGACGATGGCTTCTGCTAGGATCGGGCCGGTCGGGGAACGAGCCGATGCGCGATATGCCGATCATTCCGATGGGGGAGGATCCGGGCGGCCAACAAAATGCCGCCGGAGACCCGCCGCCGCGCCCTTGGCAAACCCCGAGAGTGTTGTCCAGCGTCGCAGGCGAGCACAGGCGCTGGCTTGATGGGGCCGAGCGGTTTCTCGGTGAGGCCGGGTTCGACAGGGCGCCTTGGCTGGCAGTGCTCTTCGCGCTCGGGATTATCGCGTGGTTCGCCATGCCCCAGCCATGGCAATGGTGTGCGGGCATAGCTGGCGGGGTCGGGCTTGCCCTCGGGGCGCTCGCGCTATGGCCGCCTGGCGGGGTGGCAGACGAGGTCCGCGCCAACCTGCGCCTTGCGGTGATGGGTTGCACCCTCGCATTTTCGCTTGGCATAGGCGTTGTGTGGGCTCGCTCGGCGATAGTCGGGGCTGAAGCGTTCGCGCGCCCGGTAGTGATGCAGTTCGACGGTCGTGTGCTGGAGCGCGAGGACCAGTCCGCCGAGGGCCGAGTCAGGCTGACGCTGGCCATGCGCGAACCGGAGACCGGCACCGCGCGCAAGGTGCGGATCAACGTGCCGCTGGCGATGCTGGGCGAAAACGGCGTGCGGTACGGGCTCGCTGAAGGTGCCGTGGTGCGGCTGCGCGCGCGGCTGATGCCGCCCGCGAGCCCGATGTTGCCAGGCAGCTACGATTTTGCCCGCGCGGCATGGTTCCAGGGACTTTCGGCAACGGGCACGGTCATCGGCCCGCTCTCCGTGATCCAGCCTGCTCCCGAACAGAACGGGATCGCAAGCCTGCAGCGGGCTTTGGCCACGCACGTCCGAGCGCAAATTTCCGGTTCGCCTGGCGCGATTGCGGCAGCATTTGCCAGCGGTGACCGCGGCGGAATTGCCGAGGCGGACGAAGTTGCCATGCGCGATTCGGGGCTGACACACCTCCTTTCGATCAGCGGCTTGCATGTCAGTGCGGTAATCGCCGCGGCCTACGTCGCTGCATTGCGGTTGTTGGCGTTATGGCCCGCTCTGGCCTTGCGGGTTAGGCTCCCGGTGGTCGCTGCGGGGGTGGGGGCACTGGCCGGAATTGGCTACACACTGCTGACCGGTGCCGAGGTGCCCACGGTGCGCAGCTGCGTTGCCGCGCTGCTGGTGCTCGGCGCGCTGGTGCTGGGCCGGGACGCGCTCTCGCTGAGGATGGTAGCCGTCGCGGCGGGGTTCGTGCTTCTGCTGTGGCCGGAAAGCGCGATCGGGCCCAGCTTCCAGATGAGCTTCGCCGCCGTTCTGGCGATCATCGCCCTTTCGACCAGCGCTCCGGTGCGCGCTTTTCTCGCCCCGCGCGAGGAACCGTGGTGGCAGCGCCGGGGGCGGCAGGTGGTGATGCTGTTTGTGACCGGCGTCGTGATCGAACTGGCCTTGATGCCGATCGTGCTGTTCCATTTCCACCGCGCGGGAATCTATGGTGCCTTTGCCAATGTGGTTGCGATTCCGTTGGTGACATTCATCTCCATGCCTTTGATCGCGCTGGGTCTGGTGCTCGACCTCGTCGGGTTGGGCGCACCCGCATGGTGGCTGGTGGCGCGCTCGCTTGAGCTGCTGCTGGGCATTGCCCATGGCACCGCCGCGCAGACCGGGGCGGTGCGGTTGATGCCGCAAATCAGCGGCGTGGCTGTGGCGCTGTTCGCGGCCGGAGGGCTGTGGCTGGCCCTTTGGCGGGGT
>RDXA01000093.1 GCA_004292705.1 Sphingomonadales bacterium
GCGGGCGCGTTGGGCGCAGCGGCATGGAGTGCGGGGGACAGCGCCCGCTGGCGTGCCGCCTCGGTGCCGAAGGCCTGGGTGTAGGTATCCATCATCATCGGCCCGGCCTGCGCCACCTGTGCCGTGATGTCATAGGCCGCGCCGTCATTGGGCATCACCCCGTCGATGTCGGCGAAGCTGAGGCCGGCCTTGCGCAGATATTGCTCGTCGGTTCCCACCAGCGCCACCAGATGCGCGCCCGCGCTGTGCCCGGTCAGCACCACGCGGCTGCGGTCGATCCCGAGTTCGTCGGCGCGTTTGAGCAGGTAGGCAAGCGACGCCGCGACATCCGCTGCCTGCTGCTCGACCGTGGCAGCCGGGACCAGCCGGTAATCGATCGAGGCAAAGGCATAGCCCTGTGCCAGCATATGCCCGGGCATGGCGCGTCCCACCGCGTTGCTCTTCGAGCCGCGCTGCCAGCCGCCGCCGTGGACGAACAGCACCAGCGGCGCGGGGGCAGCGCCTTGCGGCACCCACAGGTCGAGCGCCTGCAAGGGATCGCTGCCATAGGACAAGGTTTGGGGTGCCGAAGCCTGGGTTTGAGCCGCCGCGCCCCGCTCCCCTCGCGTCCGTCCCCCTTGCCCGCGCGCTTCCATCCGCTGGCGCAGGGTCGCCTGGCAGCCTTCTGACAGCTCGGCATACTTCTCGCGCAGGCAGGTGCGCATCTGTGCGCGATCGGTGCCGCACAGCTTCGTGATTTCCGTGCGGCATTCGGGCGGCAGACGCTCGCCGCTGCGTTGCTGGGCAAGGATCGGCGCGGCCAGAGCGGCGGTGGCGCAAACGGCAAGCAGGGCTTTGGTGGCGGTGTTCATGTCGGTTCCTTCGCGATTCGCACTGCTTTTGAAACGTGCGCGGCGCGGCAACCCTTCGCGCCCCGTTCAGATTTGCGGGGAGTTGTCTTGCTGTTGGAGACAGATGAGACACAGTCTTGGAAAGGAAAGCCCGCCCATCGCATACCCTTGCCATGGCGGCGCGCGCGGCCAGAAGGGAAGAAGGGCGGGCAGAACATCGCGCCAGACTGGCAAAGGTCTGGCAAGTAGGAAAGCCTGACGCGGGCCTTTGCGCGCGCTTGCCACCTTGCGCGTGACCGCCTAGGCCCCGCGCGGTTTCGACACCACCGGATAAGGATAGAAATGGCCAACGTCACCGTGATCGGCGCCCAGTGGGGCGATGAGGGCAAGGGCAAGATCGTCGACTGGCTCGCCAGCCGCGCCGATGTGGTGGTGCGCTTTCAGGGCGGGCACAATGCCGGCCATACGCTGGTGATCGACGGCAAGACCTACAAGCTCTCGCTGCTCCCTTCGGGCATCGTCTCGGGCACGCTTTCGGTGATCGGCAATGGTGTGGTGCTCGATCCCTGGGCGCTGCGGGACGAGGTCGCCAAGGTCGAAGGGCAGGGCGTTTCGATCACCGACGAGAACCTTGCGATTGCCGACAACTGCCCGCTGATCCTGCCGCTCCACCGCGATCTGGATGGCCTTCGCGAAACCGCGGCGGGCAAGGGCAAGATCGGCACCACCGGGCGCGGGATCGGCCAAGGGCAAGATCGGCACCACAGGGCGCGGGATCGGCCCGGCTTACGAGGACAAGGTTGGCCGCCGCGCCATCCGGGTGTGCGACCTTGCGCATCTTGAAAGCCTCGATGCGCAACTTGACCGCCTCTGCGCGCACCATGACGCGCTGCGTGCGGGCTTCGGCCAGCCCCCGGTCGACCGCGCCGCACTGCTGGAAGAACTGCGCGAGATTGCGCCCTTCGTGCTCAAATTCGCCCAGCCAGTGTGGAAACGGCTGAAGAAGGTTCGCCGCGCCGGGGCGAAGATCCTGTTCGAAGGCGCGCAGGGCGTGCTGCTCGATGTCGATCACGGCACCTATCCCTTCGTCACTTCGTCGAACACGGTGAGCGGCACGGCGGCGAGCGGCAGCGGCCTCGGCCCCAATTCGACCGGCTTCGTGCTCGGCATCGTCAAGGCTTACACCACCCGCGTCGGCTCCGGCCCGTTCCCGACCGAGTTGGAAGACGAGATCGGCCAGCGGCTCGGCGAGCGGGGGCACGAATTCGGCACCGTCACCGGGCGCAAGCGGCGGGTCGGCTGGTTCGATGCCGTGCTGGTGCGCCAGTCCTGCGCGATCAGCGGTGTCACCGGCATCGCGCTGACCAAGATCGACGTGCTCGACGGGCTGGAAAAGGTCGCGATCTGCACCGGGTATCGCTTGCACGGGAAGGTCTACGACTACCTGCCCAGCCACGCCGCCGATCAGGCCGCCTGCGAGCCGATCTACGAGGAAATGCCCGGCTGGCATGAAAGCACGGCGGGCGCGCGTTCCTATGCCGATCTCCCCGCCAATGCGATCAAGTATATCCAGCGCATCCAGGAGCTGATCGAATGCCCGGTGGCGCTGGTCTCGACCTCGCCCGAGCGGGACGACACGATCCTGATGCGCGATCCGTTCGTGGACTAGTGATAGCTTCGGCCGTCTCGTGACTTTCGGGATGAGGCAAGGGCGGGAGATTTTTCGCCTGAACCTTGCACCTTGTCCCTCTACGGAGCAGGGGTCTTTACGGCATTGATCGCTTCGGGCGGAGCGGCTTATCCTTGCGCCGATGATGCGCCTCCCGCTTCTTGCCCTGCTGCTTCTCGCCGCCTGCGCAGCGCCGTCTGTGGAGCAGATCAAACGCCCGCCCGCCGTCTTCCCGCCGCTTGCCCGTGATGCTGCGCGGATCTTGCCCGAGCGGCGCTTCACAAGCGTCGATTACCTGATCGTCGACAAGTCTGAACGGCTGATGGTCGCCTATGCCGCCGGCCAGCCGGTAAAGGCGTGGCGCGGCCTGCAATTCGGCGATGCGCCGCAGGGGCACAAGCAGTTCGAAGGCGACGAACGCACGCCCGAGGGCCGCTATGTGATCGAAGGCCGCAACCCGGGCAGTGCGTTTCATCTCAGCCTCAAAGTCTCTTATCCCAACGCCGAGGACCGGGCCTTTGCCGCGCAATATGGCCGATCACCCGGCGGTGATATCTTCCTCCACGGCCAGCCCAACGGTCTGTCTTACGGACGGGTTCCGGGTGACTGGACGGATGGCTGCATCGCCCTTTCCAACGATGAAATCGAGGAATTGTGGCGGATTGTGCCCGATGGGGCAGTGATCGAAATCCGCCCCTGATACGCAGATTTACTTGGGCGATTATCCCCTTGCGACACGTAAGGGTTTGTGGCATACAATCCCTATGAAAACGAAAGCCCCCACACTTCGCCAGTTCCAAGACCGCTTCCCCACGGAAGAAAGCTGCCTTGAGCATCTGAAGCTGGTGCGCTTTGGTGAGCGTCACGAATGCGAAAAGTGCGGCAAAGAAGCGAAGTTCTACCGGATCGCTGCGCGCCGTTCCTACGGCTGCGAGCATTGCGGCCACCAGATCTACCCGACCGCCGGGACGCCGTTCCACAAGACGCGCACCAGCCTGCGCGATTGGTTCCATGTGATGTTTCTGTTCTGCTCGACCCGCAACGGCGTTGCCGCAAAGGAAGTCGAGCGCCAGATCGGCGTCACCTACAAAACCGCTTGGCGGATGTGCCATGAAATCCGCAAGTATATGGCGATTGTGGATGGTGACGAGCCGCTGGGCGGGCCGTT
>RDXA01000395.1 GCA_004292705.1 Sphingomonadales bacterium
TCCGTCTTTGTGGCTCGCCACCGCCATCGTCGCGGTGGTGTGGACGTGGCAGATCGCGTCCGCGCGGCTGCCCAGATGCTTGTGGAAATAGGCGTGCTGCGTGAAGCCCGCCTTGTTCACCATGTAGGGCGACCCGCCGACATTATTGCCCTCGACATCGATCTTGACGAGGTTCGACGCGGTGACCTCAGAATACAGCAGGCCGAACGGGTTGATGAGGAAGGTATCCTCCTCCCCCGGCACCTTCAGCGAGATGTGGTTGTAGATCGATTCCGACCAGCCGAGGTGATCGAAGATGCGGTAACACGCCGCCAGATCGAGCCGCGCCTGCCACTCTTCCTTGCTGCATTCGATACCGGGTTTGAGCTGCGTTGCCATGGGCTGTTCCTCTCACGTCTGTCCTTGCGCAGAACTATCGCACGGTGAGGGAAGGCTTTGCAAGCCGCGCGGGCACGGCTAGGCCTCAGGCAGAATGACCGCGCCCGCCCCTTCCTCAGCACGACTGGTCAGCGGCAGCATTCCCGGACATCTCGTCAGCCAGACGCTCCCCGCTGTGATCGGGGTGGCGGCGATCATGTCGATCGGGATCGTCGATGCCTATTTCATCGGCCAGTTGGGCAGCGCGCCGCTGGCCGCGATCAGCTTCATCTTCCCGGTCGCGGTTGCCAGCACCTCGCTGGGCGTGGGCGTGATGGTGGGGATCAACTCGGTGGTGGCCCGCGCGCTGGGCGAAGGGGATCAGGAAAAGGCTGCGCGGCGCGCCAATTTCGGGATCGTGTTCGCCGCCTTTTGCGGGGTGGTGATGGGCCTTGCGCTGTGGCTGGCGATCGACCCGATCTTCACCGCGATGAACGCGCCTGCGCACCTCATGCCGCTGATCCGCGCCTATATGGCTCCCTATGCCGCCGGGTTCCCCTTGAGCCTCGCCATCATGGGTTTCAACGGCGTGCTGCGCGGACAGGGGGAGGCCAAGCGCACGAGCACGGTCAGCATTACCTATGCCGCTGCCAACTGGGTGCTCAACCCACTGCTGATCATGGGCGGGTTCGGCTTTGAGGGGTTCGGGATTGCGGGATCGGCCTATGCCACGGTGATCGGGTGGGGAATCGGAGTGCTGACGGCCCTGTTGCTGCTGCGCGGGACGCTGCTGCCGCTGAACCTTGCCCTGTTGCGAGAATGCAGCCTGATCGATCCGGCCAAGGCGATCATCCGGGTTGGCCTGCCCGCAGCCTTCTCGAACGCGATCAATCCGCTTGGCCTGTCGATCCTCACCGCGCTGGTCGCGCTGGAGGGGGAGGCAGCGGTGGCGGGCTTTGGCGCGGCCGGACGGTTGCAGAGCTTCGTGATTGTGCCACTGCTCGGCCTGTCGGGCGCGATCGGCGCGATCGTCGGGCAGAACTGGGGCGCGGGCCGGGTCGACCGGGCGCGCGAGGCAACGCTTTATGCGGCGGGGTTCTGCGTGGTCTGGGGCCTCGGCGTCGCTATCGCCATAACCGCGGCGGGGGAGAGCTTCGCACGCGTGTTCAGCGACGATCCGCGCGTGATCGCCGAATTTGCGCTCTACCTCAGGATCGCGGCCTGGGGCTACGCCGGGTTCGGGCTGCTGATCGTCGGCAACGGCATCATGAATGCGGTCGACAAGGCCAGTCTTGCCCTGCTGCAATCGGTGGCGCGGGTGTTTCTGGTGATGCTGCCGGTGGCGCTGGTGCTGCAACCGGGCATGGCGAGCGCGGCGATCTATACCGCCGAACTCGCCGCCAACCTGTTCGGCGCGGTGTCGGCGGTGCTGCTGGTGCGCCACATTTTCGTCCGTCAGACCCCGGCCTGGGTCGCGCGCTAGGCCTTCGTTAACCAACCTTCGCGCATAGCAGACCCTGCAAGACAATGGGGCGCACCGGATGGACGATCTGCTGGCGGAATTCATCGCCGAGACCCGGGAAATGCTGGAGGCTTCGGGCGGCGAGATCGTCGCGTGGGAGGCCGATCCGGGCGATCGCGCGCGCCTTGATACGATCTTCCGCTTTGTCCACACGGTAAAGGGCAATTGCGGGTTCTTCGATTTCCCGCGCCTCGCCAATCTCAGTCATGCGGCCGAGGATGCTCTGGCCGATTGCCGCGCCGGCCGCCGCGACCCTGATCGCGAGTTGGTCTCGGCAGTGCTCGCGATCATCGACCGGATTACGCTGATGGTCGATGCCATCGAGGCGGGCGAGGACTTCCCGGAAGGCGGCGATGAAGTGTTGATCGCCGCGCTGGACAATCCCTACGATCCCGCGGCGGACAAGCTGGACGGGGACAAGACCGGGCCCGAATCCCCGCTGCACGCTCCTGCAAGTGCCCTGATCGAGCGGAGCGATGATGCGTTGGCCGCGCGCCGCGCCGATTCCGTCGCCGCCCAGCGCACCATCCGCCTGCCGGTCGAACTGCTCGACCGGGTGATGAGCGGCGTCAGCGACATGGTGCTGGCCCGCAATGATCTGGCCCACCGGCTGCGGCAGGCAGGCAACCAGCCGACCATCGACGGCCCGTTTGAACGGCTCACCACCATCCTCTCCGACGTGCGCGATGCCATCACCCGGATGCGGATGCAGCGGATAGAAACGCTGTTCGGCGTCCTGCCCCGTCTGGTTCGCGATCTTTCGGCGGACCTCGGCAAGCAGGTGATGGTCGATCTCGACGGCGGCGACGTGGAGCTTGACCGCGAGATGATCGAGACGATCCGCGATCCGCTCACGCACCTGATCCGCAATGCCATCGACCACGGGATCGAAGCCCCCGCCGCCCGCCTCGCCGGGGGCAAGCGCGAGATCGGCCTGCTGGCCATCGCCGCCCGCCAATCGGGCAACACCATCTCAATCGTCATCAGCGATGACGGGCGCGGGCTGGACGAAGACCGCATCGCCGCCAAGGCCATCGCCACCGGCCTCGTCACTGCTGCCGAACGGCCAGCGATGAGCCGCGAGCGGATCCTCAACCTCATCTTCGAACCGGGCTTCTCCACCGCCGAGACGGTCAGCAATGTCTCCGGGCGCGGGGTCGGGCTCGACGTCGTGCGCCAGAACCTCGAAAAGGTCGGCGGCAGCATCAAGGTGACGAGCGTGCTCGGCCAGGGCACAACCTTCACCCTCCAGATCCCGCTGACGCTCAGCATCATCGCCGGGCTGACCGTGGAGGTTGCCGGGCACCGCTTCGCCATTCCGCAAAGCTATGTCGAGGAGATCGTCCAGGCCTCGACCCGCGCGCTCGACATGACCCGCATGGGCGAGACCGCGCTGGTCACCTTCCGCGGCAATCGCGTGCCGTGCCTGATGCTCGGCGAGGTGCTGGGCCTCCAGAACAGCGCAGCCTCGGCAGGCGATCCGACACTCGTGATGTTGCGGCTGGCCAGCGGCGACCTGTTCGCGCTGGCGGTGGATGGCATCCACAATCATGGCGATCTTGTCGTCAAGCCGCTTGCGCCGGCGGTCATGCGGTCGGGGCTCTATGCCGGTTCGACCTTGCTCGACGATGGTCAGCCGGTGCTCTTGCTCGATGTCGCCAATATCGCTGCGCAGCACCACCTTGTGTCCGACACCCGCACACGTATGCTCGGCCGGATTGATGAAGCCGCCGTGGTGGCCGAAGCCGCGCCGCGCGCCATGCTGTTCACGGATTTTGCGGGCCGTCGTTCGGCTGTGCGGCTTGAGCTGGTGCAGCGGATCGAGACCGCCCCGGCCAGCGCCATTGACCGCTCCGCTGCGCGCCCGCGGGTGGTGATCGACGGGATGATCCTGCCGCTGATCGGGCTGCCGGACACGCCCCTCGCCGCTCCGCGTCTGCGCCTGCTGCGCCTGTCCGACGGTGCCTGCGAACTGCTCCATGCGGTGCGCGAAGTTGAAGACGCGGTCGAACTCACCGAGGCCCTGAGCCCGGTGCCCGAAGACCCGCTCGCCGAAGCGATCACGCTGATCGGCGGCAAGCCTGTCACCCTGATCGACGCCCATGCACTCTTCGCGCAGTATGGCGAGCCGCCGGTGGCGGCCGCCCGCCCGCGCTGCGTGCTGCCCGCAGGTGACTGGGCGCGCTCGATCCTTGCTCCGCTGGTTACGGCTGCAGGCTACGACATCGTGCCCGAAAGCGAGGCCGATGCCGACGTGATCGGGATCGTTTTCGAGGACGTCTATGAGGTCGCCGAAGCGCTCGGCCGCCCCCTGCCGACGCACGTGATCCGCCTGCGTGACCAGCCGGAGGCACCCACTGACAGCGCGACGATCTACCGCTACGACCGCGAAGGCCTGCTGGCCGCGCTGGCCGCCGCGAATCACGCCGCGCTCACCGGAGAGGCGGCATGACCGGAGACCTGCTCGTCATCGTCCAGATCGCCGGACGCCGCTGCGCCCTGTCTGCGCTCGACGTCAAATCGGTCATCGAGGTCGGCACAGTCGCCCCGATCCCGCGCGCCCCGGCCTGGATCGCGGGAATCACCGCGTTGCGCAGCCAGGCGCTGACCGTGATCGACTGCCGCCGCGCGATTGGCCTGGCTGATTGCGACTGGCCGACCGATCATCGTGCGGCGGTGGTTGCCGAGGGCGGCCATTCCTATGCCCTGCTGGTCGACGGGATCGAGGATATCACCACCGCTGCAGATGCGGCAGGCCAGATTCCAGGCGGTTTCGGGCCGGAATGGTCACGCATTGCCACCGGCATGATCGAGACCATGGCCGGGCCTGCGCTGCTGATTGACCTGCCCGCCCTGATCAGCGGCCCGGAGACCGCGCGTCACGACAGCGAGGCCGCATGACCGGCACGGATCGCGCTGCGCTTTAATCCTATGCTTACCAACTGGGCCTAGGCTTGCCCCGCAACATGCAGGAACAGCCATGAAGACATGCCTCATCGTCGATGATTCCCGGGTCATCCGCAAGGTTTCGCGGCACATCCTCGAAACCCTGAGCTTTGCCGTGGAAGAAGCCGAGAATGGCAAGCTTGCGCTCGACGCCTGCGATGCGGCCATGCCCGATGTCGTCCTGCTCGACTGGAACATGCCCGTGATGACAGGCATCGAATTCCTCGTGCAACTCCGCCAGCGCCCCGGCGGCGACAAGCCCAAGGTGGTGTTCTGCACCACCGAGAACGACGTCGCGCACATCCGCGAGGCGATCCAGGCCGGGGCGGACGAATATGTCATGAAGCCCTTCGATCACGAGACGCTGCAGATCAAATTGCAGCTCGTCGGGTTTGCGTGAGCCTCCCCTCTTCCCTTCCGCGCCGGCCACGCGTGGATAGCGGCAGCCGCCCGTTTGCCCGTGCCGGTTCCGCTGCGGCGATCCGGGTGATGATCGTCGATGACTCGCTCACTGTCCGCACCATTTTCAAGCGGATGGTCGAAAGCGATCCCGCGTTGGTGATTGTCGGCACCGCCAGCAGCGCCGAGCGTGGAATCGCCCAGCTTGCCGACACGCCGGCCGATGTGGTGCTGCTCGATCTCGAGATGCCGGGGATCGGCGGGCTTGATGCCCTGCCCGCCATCCTCGCCACGCCGGGCCATCCGCAGGTGCTGGTGGTGTCCTCCTTCACGATGGACGGGGCCGAACACACGCTTGCCGCCTTGCAGATGGGCGCGGCCGACACCTTGCTGAAGCCGCGGCCGGGGGGGTTCAACGAGGATTACCGCTCGCAGCTGCTCGGCAAGATCCGCGCCCTCGGGTCGCGCGTGGTCGACAGCACCCGTGACAATGACCATGTGCCCGAACGGGTGCCCGAGCCTTCGTTTGTGCGACCGGGATTTGCGCGCCGCGCCTGGCGGCCCGAGGTGATCGCGATCGGCGCTTCGACCGGCGGGATCCATGCGCTCGGGCTGATGTTGCGGCGGCTGGCCCGCGACTTCGACCTGCCGGTGCTCATCACCCAGCACTTGCCGGCCTCCTTCATGCCGGTGTTCGCGCGCCAGATCGAGGCAGCCTGCGGGCGGCCAGCCGACATCGCCGAAGATGGTCTGGCGCTGACCCCCGGACGGATCGTCATCGCGCCGGGTCACGGGCATATCGTGGTGCGCCGCATGGGCGCAGGGGTTGGCCTTGTTACCCGGATCAGCACCGAACCTGCACGAAGCGGCTGCACGCCGTCGGTCGATCCGATGCTGGCGAGCCTTGCTGAAACGTGCGAGGGGCGCGCCCTCGGCGTGATCCTGTCGGGCATGGGCCGCGACGGAGTGATCGGCGCGCAGGCACTCGTCGATGCGGGCGGCATGATCTATGCGCAGGACGCCGATACCAGCGCGGTGTGGGGCATGCCGGGCGCAGTCGCCCGCGCAGGGCTTGCCAGCGTGGTGGCCGCGCCCGACCGGCTCGGTGATGCAGTGATGGCTCTGGCAGCCACACCTGCCGCCCCGGCTCTGCGATAGGCGGCGCGGACAAGATGGACGCGAGCGAAGCCTCCCACCAGATCATCGCCGACTTGCTCGAAGCGCGCACCGGTCAGCATCTGACCGAAAGCCGTCGCTGGCGCGTCAATTCGGCGCTCGCGGGCATTTTTCGCGCGCACGGGATCAGCAATGTCGACCAGCTCGTGTGCCTGCTCGCCGCGCCCCCCGGCGGCCCGGACGGCACCGACCTTGCGCAGGACGTGGTCGAGGCGCTGCTCAACAACGAGACCTATTTCTTCCGCGACAAGCCGACCTTCGACCAGCTGCCGGGCGAGATCCTGCCGGAGCTTGCGCACCGGCGCCGTGACGTGCGGCGCCTGTCGATCTGGTCGGCGGGGTGCTCGACCGGGCAGGAGGTCTATTCGCTTGCCATGCTGTTCGCCGAGCAGGCCGAGCGCTGGCAAGGCTGGACGATCGACATTCTTGGCACCGATGTGTCTCACCGTGCGGTCAGCGCCGCGAGAAGCGGGCTTTACAGCCAGTTCGAAGTGCAGCGCGGGCTGGGCGTCACCCAGATGCTGCGCCACTTCGAGGAAACCCCGCGCGGCTGGCAGGTGCGCGATGATGTGCGGCAGATGGTGCGTTTCGGCCATCACAACCTGCTGGCCTCCCCCCACCCGGGGCGGAACCCGTTTGATCTGGTGCTGTGCCGCAATGTGCTGCTCTACTTCGAACGCGCCACCCGCAACATCGCCTTTGCCCGCCTGTCGGGCGCGGTGATGCCGGACGGCTACCTGATGCTGGGTGCAGGCGAGACAGTGGTGGGCCAGACCGACCGCTTCGTGCCGACCGCCCGCCGGGCGAGCTTCTTCGAACCGGTCACCACCACAGGCGCGGGCATGCTCCAGAAACGCGCGTGAAGCTCGCCTTGGGCAGTCGCAACAGCGCCTTGGTTTACCGTTCCTTAGCCGCCGCTGTTTAGAAAGGTCGAGCAACTGGGCCCCTCCCTTGCGGGCCACTCGGGAAACCTGATCGTGTTCACGGCGAAGCAACCTCTGCACCTGACATCGGTCGGACTGGTGGTCATCCCGATTGCCGTGGCCTGTATCCTGACGGGCGCTCTGGTGCTTGTTGTAGGCTTCAGCACCACCCTGACGATCGGATCACACAGTGCGCTGCTGATCTCTGCGGTCCTGATCTATGCCACCACGCTGTTCTTTCTTGGCCGCAGCGGGATTGCCACGATCCGCGGCCTTGAGGCGCGGGCCCAGACTGACCCGCTTACTGGCCTCCCCAATCGACACACGCTGCACGAGGATATTCTCCGCTTGTCCACGGGAGAAGAGGAGGTCGCGCTGGCGATGATCGACCTCGACAGCTTCAAGCAGGTCAATGATCACTATGGCCATGCGGTCGGCGATCAGCTGATCGATCACTTTGCGCAGCTGATCCGCGAGGTGTGCGGCGCGGAGGCGCGTTGCTACCGGCTGGGCGGCGATGAATTCGCTGCGGTTATGGCGGGCAAGGTGGCCGGCACCATTCTTGAAGGGATCTGCCGCACCCTGCTCGAACGGCTGGGCACACCGCTGACACTGGGCCACCGGCATATCGCGGTGGGAGCGAGCATCGGTCTCACCCGCTCGACCGTGGATCTGCGCGTCCCCTCATCGGAGATGCTGCGCCGCGCCGATGTGGCGATGGAAATGTCCAAGCGCGGCGGGAAGATGCGCTGCACATGGTTCAACGAGAGCTTTGATCGCCGCCGCGAACGCGTGCGCGAGATCGAGGACGAGATCCGCACCGGCATTGCCGCGGGCGAATTCAACCTCGCCTACCAGCCCCTGGTGGATGCCGAGGACAAGCGCATCGTTGCTGTCGAGGCGCTGCTGCGCTGGGATCGCGGCGAGCGGCCGCCGCTTGGCCCCAACATCTTCATCCCGGTGGCCGAAGAATCAGGGCTCATCAACCCGCTCGGCCTGTGGGTGCTGCGTCAGGCCGTGTGTGATGCCTTGCGCTGGGGGGATATCACCCTTTCGGTCAACATTTCGGCCGCGCAGCTGCGCAATGCCGAATTCCCGATCAAGCTGGGCGAAGTGCTCGAAGAAACCGGATTCCCCCCGCACCAGCTTGAACTTGAGGTGACCGAAACCTGTCTGGTGCTCGACCCGGTGGTCGCCGAACGCACGCTGGACGTGATCCGCAGTTTCGGGGTGCGGATAGCGCTGGACGACTTCGGCACAGGTTACGCCTCGATCGGGTTCCTGCGCCGCTTCCGGTTCGAAAAGCTCAAGCTCGATCGCAGCCTGGTGGAACTGGCCGGTGTGGATGACGGCAGCCGGGCCATGATGCTGTCCTCGATTGCACTCGCCCGCGCGCTCGACATGGGGGTGACTGCCGAGGGGGTCGAAACCGAGGAACAGGCCGAATTGGTGCGGCTGGCCGGGTGCGACCAGATCCAGGGTTGGCTCTATTACCGCGCCCTGCCGGCCGAACACATAGACCAGCTGATCGCTGAACAGACCCGCACAGGCACTGCCCCGCTGCGCTCTGCCCGCACAAGCACGGGCGGACAGGCCGCATGAGCGCGCTTCAGGACATCGCGCTCAATCTTGAGGCCGAGACTGCCGAGCAGCAGCCCGCTCCGTCCGCAACCTGGCTCGGGCGGACAAGGCGCTGGTTCGCCGCGCAGCCCGTCGGAGCCAAGATCACGCTGTTCTTTGCCGCCAACCTCGGCTTTGCCTTGCTGGCCGGGCTGTTCGTGGTGGCCGGCTATGTCGAACTCGGACAGCGCGCCGAGCGCATCCGCGCGACGCATGAGGCCGCGCTCAAGGCAGAGCGCCTGCTGGTGCAGTTGAGCGAGGGCCAGCGCCACGCCGAAATGCTGGTCGCCGATGGCGATGCCGCCCGTGCCCGTGCTGCCCGCGAGGCACTGGACCGCGCCGCCGCAAGCGCTGCTGCGCTGTCAGACCGCGCCGCCACCGCGGGCATCACCGCGCAGGACCGGTTCGCCTTGATCCGCGCGGGCATCGATGACCTCGGCCGCCAGGTCGCAGCCTATGATCCCGGCACGGCCGACGTGACGATCCGCGAGCGCCAGGCCTCGGAGATCGCCGCCACCAGCGGCGCGGCACTCGAAGCCGCAGAAGGCATGACCGCCGCGCTCAGCGAGGAAGCGGACTCCATGGCCGATGATGGCGCGCAGCTGATTTCCGCCTTGCTGACCTTGTGGATCGTACTCGCAGCCGTCCTGATCGCGATGACCCTGTTCGCGCACCGCTATTTCAACCGCACCGTGGGCGCGACGCTGACCGCAATGGCGCGCCAGATGACCAGCATCGCCGCCGGGACACGCGATGTGACGATCAGCGGCAAGGACCGCTGTGACGAGATCGGCGAGATGGCCCGTGCGACCGAAGTGTTCCACCGCGCAGGCCTGCGCCTCGAAAAGCTCAGCCGCGAACACGCCGACCGCGCCAGGGCCGAGCTTGCGGAACAAGGCCGCCAGCAGGTGCAGCGCGAGGAAGCACGGCTGGCGCGCGAGCGGGTGCTGGCGGGCATCGCCGACCAGTTCGAACGCACCGTCGGCGAAGTCGTCACCGGCGTCGTCGCTGCGTCCAGCCAACTGCAATCCACTGCATCGCTGATGGCCGCCACTGCCGACGATGCGAGCGCCCGCACCGGCGAAGCGGCAAGCGCAATGCAGGAAGCCAACCTCGGTGCCACTGCCGCTGCCGCCGCAAGCGACGAATTCGCCTTGTCGATCGGCGAAATCAGCCGTCAGGCGGCCTCGTCTGCGGAACTGGCGCGCGAGGCGAGCCATTCGGCACGGCAGGCCGACACTACCATCGGCGCGCTTTCGGCTTCGGCCCAGCAGGTTGGCCAGATCGTCGAGCTGATCCAGACAATCGCCCAGCGCACCAATCTGCTAGCCCTCAACGCCAGCATCGAAGCGGCGCGCGGCGGCGAGGCCGGGCGCGGCTTTGCGGTCGTGGCGAGCGAGGTCAAGGAACTCGCCACCCAGACCAGCCGCGCCACCGAGCAGGTGGCCGAGCAAATCCGCACCATGCAATCAACAACTGGAGCCAGCGTCACCGCCTTGCGCGCCATTGCGGTGCAGATCGAGCAGCTTGAAACCACCGCAGTCTCGATCGCCTCGGCGGTCGACCAGCAGTCTGTCGCAGGCCATGACCTTGCCCGCAGCATTGATCTGGCCGCACGCGGCACCGAAAAAGTCGCGGCCCATGTCGATAACGTCCGCACATTGTCGCTTTCGACCGGTGCAGCAGCCTCGCAGGTGCTTTCAAGCGCCACCAGCCTTGAAGCTCAGGCTGCCACATTGCGATCTCAGGTGCAGGGCTTTCTGGCCCGCGTGCGGGCTGGCTGACCAACTGCCATCCCGCCAGACTCAAGCTTTTCGAAAGGAATTTCCTTCATAAAGCTTACAAGCACAGTGCGGGGATTTGCGGCATGAACATGATGAGCGTGCAGGAGCGTCGTGAGGAACAGGCAGTTCCCGAGTTCGTGCGTGATCTGAGAAGTGACTTTGCCTTGGAGGA
>RDXA01000396.1 GCA_004292705.1 Sphingomonadales bacterium
ACGCCGATGCCGAAGTGCGTGCCATGCAGGGTCCCGGGGGCGAGCTGGTCCCTGCTATCGAGGCTGCCTTCCCCGGATCGACTGGCCCGGAGGGCGTCGACCGCGACCGCCTGGGCCATCAGGTTTTTGCCGATCCGGCAGCCCTTGCACGGCTGGAGGCCATCGTGCATCCCGCAGTCGCGGCGAAACGTACCCAATTCCTCGCGCAGCATCATGACAGGCGTGCCGTCGTCTTCGACATCCCGCTCCTATTCGAGCGCGGAGGGCATGAATCCGTCGATCTCATCGTCGTCGTCTCCGCACCCGAGGCAATCCAGCGCGCCCGCGTCCTTGCCCGCCCGGGCATGACCGTACAAAAATTCGAGCACATCTTCGGCTTGCAACTCCACGATTCGGAAAAGCGTGTTCGGGCGGATCACGTTATCGACACTGGCACCAGCCTCGCCGAAACCCGTGCGCAGGTGACCGAACTGATTGCTTCAATTTGATGGCAAGCAGCGCTTGCAACTCTCGTCCCATGGGAGGATAGTGCTGCAAATGCGTGAGGTCATCTTCGACACCGAAACCACCGGGCTCGATCCCAAGACCGGGGATCGCATGGTGGAAATAGGCTGCATCGAAATGGTCGGCCGGATCGAGACGGGCCGCACGTTCCACGCCTATTTCAACCCGGATCGCGACATGCCGCCAGAGGCTGAGCGTGTCCATGGTCTCTCCGCAGCCTTTCTCGCCACCAAGCCGCCCTTTGCCGAGTTGGCTGACGAATTGCTGGTGTTTCTCGATGATGCGCCGCTGGTGGCGCACAACGCTGGGTTCGATTTCGGCTTTCTCAATAACGAGCTGGAGCTGGCGGGACGCGCAGCCATAGCTCTGGACCGGATGGTGGATACTGTGGCCATCGCGCGCCGCAAACACCCCGGTGCCAAGCTGTCGCTCGATGCGCTTTGTACACGCTATGGGATCGATCGCTCGCATCGCGTCAAGCACGGCGCCCTGCTTGATGCCGAGCTGCTCGCGCAGGTCTATATCGAGCTGACAGGCGGGCGACAGATCGGGCTCGGACTTGCAGATAGTCCGGCGGACAGCCTGATGATCGTCCAGCCCATCGCCAATGCGCCATGGCACCGCCCTCCAGCGGACAAGCCACGGCGCGAACCCCGCCCTCATGTTGCCAGCCCGGAGGAGCTGGAACGACACCGCGCCTTCATCGCCGGAATCGCCGAGGCGATCTGGACCCGGTGACGCCGTCGGCGCGACCGCATGCTTTTTCAGGGATCCTCATCTCGGACGGGAGGACTACAACACATGGATATTCGGATTTCGGGCCACCAGATGGACACTGGCAGCGCGTTGCAGGCGCACGCCGCCGACCGCCTGGGCGCGATTGTCGACAAGTATTTCGACCGCGCCCTGTCGAGCCACGTCACCTTCGGCAAAGCGCCTGCGGGCGCCTTTACCTGCGACATTGTCACCCACGTGATGCAGGGCCTGATCCTCAAGGCGCAAGGCTCAGCCTTCGACGCGCATCTCGCCTTCGACGATGCGGTCGGAAAGATCGAAAAGCAGTTGCGCCGCTACAAGCGCCGCCTGACGGATCGGCACGAACAGGCCGATCACGCCCGCGGAGAGGAAGAGGCAGCCTACACCATCTTCGCCGTCGAGGAAGACGAGGAAGAGGAAGTGATCGCCGATGCCCCGCTGGTGATCGCCGAAACCCGGGTGGACATCCCCACCGCGACGGTCGCCGATGCGGTGATGCTGATGGACTTGCGCAACACCACCGCATTGTTTTTCAAAAACGCTGGCACCGGACGGCATAATATGGTTTATCGCCGCGCCGACGGTTCAATCGGATGGGTTGAGCCGAGATAGGGTCAGTAAGGTCCTTGCCGGAGGGGCAAGGCGCCGTCGCCACAAAAGATCCAAACGGCGGAAGCAGGAGGGGCCTCGCCCCGGACCGGCAGTGTCTTGCAGGCATGACCGGACTGGATTCCCGCCATATCGCGGGCAGTGCAAGCAAACGGGATTTGCTGAAACATGGACGTCAACCTGGCTCTTTCACCACAGGCGATTGCTTTTGCCCGGCTCGATACCAAGACTAAGGTGTTGGCACGAACGGCGCAGTTGTTCAGTGATGCCTATGGGCTCGACACCAACGCAGTGCTCGAAGGTCTAGAGACGCGCGAAGCGCTGGGAAGCACGGGCTTTGGGCGCGGGGTCGCGATTCCGCATTGCCGGTCAAAGGACATCCGCCGCCCCAGCCTCGCGCTGCTCCGGCTCGAAACGCCGGTGGATTTTGCGGCCGCTGATTCGCGGCCTGTCTCTTTGGTCTGCGGGCTTGTTTCGCCCGAGAATGCCGGGTCGACACACCTCCATGCACTCGCCGCGATCTCGCGCCTGACGCGTGACGAGATGAAATTGCAAATGCTTGCCGATGCGCCCGATACCGAAGCGGTCTATGCCTTGCTGACCAACCAGTTTTTGCGCGACGCGGCCTGATCCGACTTCGTGTGCGATGCCCGTCGGCGATGAATTTCTCTCTCCAAGCGCGCCGGATAGCGGGGCGCAACAGCATTACCGTGCGCTGGAGCGGCTCTATGCCTCTGCGCCGGTCAACGCCAAGTTCGCCTCTTCGCTGCACATTTCGGGCGAGGGGCGGTCCGAGCTGACTTTCACCGTCAGCCCTGAAGATTTCCATGCGGCCGGCGCGGCACACGGGACGATCTATTTCAAGATGCTCGACGATGCGGCCTTTTATGCCGCCAACTCGCTGGTGACCGATCGCTTCCTGCTGACCACCAGCTTCAACCTGTTTTTCAGCAAGCCGGTGCGTGTGGGGCCGGTCACCGCGGAAGGGCGATGGGTCAGCGGTCGTCGCCGGGTGTTTGTTGCCGAGGCGCGGCTGGTGGATGCCGAGGGCGAGGAGATCGGGCGCGGCACAGGCACCTTCATGCGTTCGCGCATCGCGTTATCTGGTCTGCCCGGCTATTCAGCCAGCGGACCATCAGGGCTGTGAGGTGACCGATCGCCTGCCTGCGCACCTTGAAGCGAGTGCGATTATGCGCCTCGCCGAATCACAAGGCGGCTTCGGCACGGTGCTGGCGAAGGGAGAACGTGATGCGGGGACGATCCTGCTGGTAATGCTGTGTCGCGGAACAGGGGCTGTGCTTTACGAAAGAATGCCCCAGCTCGATGGAGCACGCTTTTTTGTTGCTACAAAAAGAGAAAATTCTGAAATCTCTCAGGAATTTTCCGAATATCTGGCCCGCCGCCGCCAGCAAGACAGCGATCTTTGGCTGATCGAGGTGGATATCGCGGATACTGAACGCTTCGTCGCGCAACTCGACGATTTGCGTTGACGTAAACGGCAGCGAGGCTAACGGCCCCGCTCAATTCCTCGCGCAGGCTGGCAGGGCGGCAATTCGGCCGTATCGACCAGCACGCAGACGGGGAGCGGCCGGCAGGCTTCTTCGAACCCACCACATCCTTGAACGGTCTGGAAAAGGTTCCCGCCTGCGTCTGCGCGCGCTCACCGCCCGATTTGTAGAATACATGAGTCGCAAGACCACCACGATTGTCGCGATTGCCGCTGTGGCTGTCGCAACCACAATGTTTCCGAGCGGCCGCAATGCCGCCGCCCTGGCGCAAGCGGGGACTGACGGGCTCTCCATTCCCGTTTCGGCTGATGCGCCCGAACTGGTCCCGCAATCCGTCACGTTCGTTTCTGAAGAAGTCGTGCAGCCGCTTTCCGAAGATACCCCGGAAGCCCCCACCCTCACGGAAGCGGGCTCGCTTGGTGAGTTGGTCGGCATGATCGACACCTCTGCCCCCATGAGCGACCAGCTACGCTGCCTTGCCGGGGCAGTCTATTTCGAGGCACGCGGCGAACCGCTTGCCGGACAGCTAGCGGTGGCGCAGGTGATCATCAACCGCACCGAAGACGGCCGCTTCCCGCGCTCGTATTGCGGGGTCGTCTCGCAGCCCGGGCAGTTTTCCTTCATGCGCGGTCGCGCCATGCCGCAGGTTCGCGAGGGCTCGTCAGCCTGGACGCGTGCCGTCGCTGTCGCGCACATTGCGCACCAAGGCCTATGGGATTCCGAGGCAGGCAATGCGGTGTTCTTCCATGCCCGGTACGTGAACCCCGGCTGGAGCCGCACCAAAACGCGCCTCGCCCAGATCGACACGCATATCTTCTATCGCTGATGGTTGGGGGGCTCAGCCCCTCAATCTGACCCAGACGGGCGCATGATCACTGGCCTTTTCGCGGCCGCGATGGGTCTTGTCGACTCCGCAGGCTTCGAGCCGGTCGGCGCATTCGGGCGAGAGCAGGATGTGGTCGATGCGGAAGCCATGGTCACGCTGCCAGGCGCCCGCCTGATAGTCCCAGTAGGTCCATACCCCGCCGCGCGGGTTGTGGGTGCGGATCGCGTCGGTCCAGCCATCCGCCAGCAGCCGCGCATAGGCAGCGCGGCTTTCGGGCTGCATCAGTGCGTCGTCTTGCATCGCCTTCACCGACCACACGTCGTCATCATGCGGAATGACGTTGAAATCGCCGAGAACTACGGCAGGCACTTCCTCGGCCCAGATCTCCCGCATTCGCGCGCGCAGTTTTTCCATCCAGGCGAGCTTGTAGGTGAATTTCGGCCCCGGGTGCGGGTTGCCGTTGGGAAGATACAGGCACGCTATCCGAACGCCTGAGACATCGGCTTCAAGATAGCGGGCCTGTTCACCCTCCCCGTCATTGGGACCGTCAATGCCCAAGCCCCGTCGGACTTCGGTAAGACTGTAGCCCGCGCGGCTATCCACCAGAATGGCCACCCCGTTGAAGCTTTTCTGCCCGTGCCAGATTGCCGAATAGCCGATCGCCTCGAAGTCCGCGGCGGGAAAGCCTTCGTCTTGCGACTTGATCTCCTGAAGGCACGCGACTGCGGGGCGCGTTTCTTCCAGCCATTCGAGCAGGCGCGGCAGGCGAGCCTTGATCCCGTTGATGTTGAAGGTGGCGATTTTCATGCGTGCTCTGATGCCGCAAAGCGTGAGCCGGGTCTAATTCAAATCCCGAAGCTCGCCCCGCATCCGCAGCCGGCGGCAGCCTGGGGGTTCTCTACCTTGAAAGCGGCGCCGCCCAACGATTCGACGAAATCGACCGTGCTTCCCGCAATCAGATCGAGGCTGACGGGATCGACCACCAGCTTGACGCCGTCCGTTTCGGATACGGAATCGTCGGTTTCGGGGCCGTCGGCGAGGTCGAACTTGTATTGGAAGCCCGAACATCCGCCGCCCTCAACCGCCAGTCGCAGGATCGCCGGGCGCGATTGTTTGGACGCGATCAAGGCGACCCGCTTGGCAGCAGAAGGGGTGAGGATCAGGGGCTCGGCGTTCATGGGTCCAATCTAGGGCTTGGCCGGGTGGTTCTCAACCCGTCACACCGCCTGAATATAATTCCGCAGCGCTTCGGCCTCGTGCTGCACTTCGTCCATTTTGTGTTTCACGAGGTCGCCGATCGAGATGAAGGCAATCAGCTTTCCATCCTCCACCACGGGGAAATGGCGGAAGCGGCGGCGCGTCATCATACCGAGCGCCTCGTCAATGGTGGTCGCGGGTTCAACCGTGATCGCGGGCGAGGTCATGATCTGCTCGACCGGGAGATCGAGGCATTCGCCGCCGTGCTCGGCGAGGCGGTAGATCACATCGCGTTCCGAAACGATGCCGACGACGCTTCCTTCGCGCAGCACCGGCAAGGCGCCGATGCGGCGGGTGGCGAGGGTGGTCACAACCTCGGATACGGGCGTTGCAACATCACAGGCGATGATGTCCGACGAACCGCGTTGGGCGATGATGCGGGCGATGCTCATGACAGACTCCCTCTCTTCCGATCCGGAAAGTGACATGAGTCGTGTGAAAAAGCGAATCTGCCCGATTGCGCCGGATGGACCGACCGTTGCAGCTTTCGCGCGTTGCAAAGCCGCGCCCCTCGCGCCATGGCGGTGAGTATGCATCGCAAGTCTCCGCTCGACGATCCCGTGAACGCCGCCCACGCATGGGCGCGTTACCGCCAGATCATGAAATGGCTGCTCGCTGCGACGACACTTACCGTTGGCATCGCGATGGGGTTGCTGTTTGCCTATAACGGCATGATTTCGGTGCATTTCTATATCGCCGTGGCGCTGGGGATCAGCCTCACGATGCTGCTCGGCGGAGGGCTGATGGGGCTGGTGTTCCTCTCCAACGGAACGGGCCATGACGAATCGGTCGATAACCAGATGCCGAGCCGGGACGAATTCTGGTCCCCGCAGGACGATTAGGCGGGCGGATTGAGGCGATAGTCCTCCACCGGCACACCGCCGACCAGATGTTCCTGAATAACCCGCTCCAGCACGTCCGGTGAGCACGAGTGGTACCAAACTCCGTCAGGCCACACGACCGCGACCGGACCAGCGGCGCAGACCTGCAGGCAATCGGCCTTGCTGCGCTGCACGCCTCCGCCCGCGCCGCGGTTGCTCTCGCCGCCCCGTCGCGGGCCGACGAGGCCAAGTTCCTTCAGCCGCGACTTGAGAAATTGCCAGCTCTCCTCCCCAGCCTCGCGCGAGCAGCATTTTTGCTTCTCGGATAGGGCGCACAGCATGATGTGCCGCTCGATTACGGTGCCCTTGGCCGGATCGCCGTAATGCTTGGCGAGTGAGACCTGCGCGGACAGCAGTTCCTTGCGGCTCATTCCGGGTCGGCCTGCTTCAGCCAGCGGTTCAGCCAGGCGAACACGGTCTGGTGCCACTGGAGCGAGTTCTTGGCACCCAGCACCCAGTGGTTCTCGTCCGGGAAGACCAGCAATTGCGAGGGGATGCCGCGTTCCTGCAAGGCGGTGAAGCTTTGGAGCCCCTGAGTGTAAGGGACGCGGAAGTCGAGCTGGCCGGTTACCACCAGCATCGGCGTCTTCCACTTGGCAACGTGGTTGGCGGGGTTCCACTTCTCATAGGTCTCTCGGGCCTGTTCGTATGAACCGCCGAAATCCCAGCGCGGAAACCAGAGTTCCTCCGTTGCATAGTAAAAACTGCGATTGTCGAAAATGCCGTCATGCTGGACGAGGCAATCAAACCGGTCGGGCCATTGTCCGGCGATCCAGTTGACCATGTAGCCGCCATAGCTCGCGCCCATCGCACAGGCGCGTTCCCCATCGATTTGCGGGTCGAGCGTCAATGCCGCTGCAAGGCCCTTTTGCAGATCCTCCAAGGGCTTGCCGCCCCAATCCTCGCGGATCGCATCGGTGAAGGCCTGTCCGTAGCCAGTGCTTCCGTGGAAATCGACCGAGATCACGGCATAGCCTTGGCTGGCAACCACACGCGGGTTCCAGCGGTTCGACCAGGCGTCGTTGAAGCTGCCCTGCGGCCCGCCGTGAATATAGAGGATCGCCGGGATCGGTCCCGTCTGATCGGCGAGGCGGGTGATCTGGCCCCACACCGTGTCACCATTGGCTCCGGCAAAACTGAAGCGGCGGGTAATGATGTTTGCCATCTGCCCCACGCGGGTGGTGGCCACATCGCTGAGCGGGTGGGCCTGCCCCATGCCGTCGGACAGGAACAACTCGGCAGGCTGCCCGAGCGAATCACGGGTAAACAGCGCACCCCCGCCCGGGAGCGGGACAAGATTGGCGATATGTGCCTCGTTGCCCGCCATCAGGTTGAGCTCGGTCACTTTGCCGGTGGCGATATCGATCCGGAAGGCGGGGGTATCGAGCACCTTCTGCGCGGTGGCGATCAGGCCTTGGCCGTCGGCTTCCCAGGCGAGGCTGGCGAAGCTGAGGTCGATCTTTTCTGTCAGATTGCGGCTCTTGCCGGTGAACAGATCGAGCAACCGGATCGAAAGCCGGTCGGCCTCATAGGTCGGCCGGTCCATTGCCAGCCACGCCAGATGGCGGCCTTCGGGAGAAATCACCGGGGTGGTGTCGGTCGCGGCATTCTCTGGCGTCACCAGTGTCGGCGGCGCGCCGTCGCGTTTCGAGGCGTAGATGTCGAGATTGGTTGAGGTCGGCTCGGCGGCGTTCGACACACGGGCGGTGAAATAGAGTGCGCTGCCATCCGGGGTGAAGGCCAGTTCTTCGGCGCCGCCAAAGGGCAGGGTCGGGGTGTCGGCGGTGATCCCGGTGGCTGGGTCGATGCCGTCGGCAGGCACGCCCTCCCCCTGCGCCACGCCGTTCTTCAGCGGGAAGGTGAAGATGCGGTTGTGCATGCCGGGGGTGGCCCAGCGGTCCCAGTGGCGTACGAAGCCGTCCTTGGCATCATAGATCCGCCCTGTGCCGGGGCCGGGCAAGTGCCGTGGCTTGGCATCCGCGCAGCCGAAGGTCGGGCAGGCGCGCGGCACCTCGCCCCATAGCGCGATGGCTGTGCCATTGGGGGCGAGTTTGAAGCCGGCAATCTCGGCATAAGGCGGCTCGGCGACCACTTGCGGGGTGCCGACTGCCCCGTCCTGTGCCAGCGTTACGCGCCACAGGCGGGTGCGTTGCGGGGCGACGGGATCAAGATGCTCGCTGCTAAGGAAGTAGAGTTGGCCGTCAGCACCAAAGGCCAGATCGCTTGCCCTGATCGGCAGGTTGAGCGCGACCGGCGCAGCCCCCGCCTTGGTCAGATCGAGAAGGTAATGCTGCGGGGTCCGCTTCAGCGTTTCCGGATCTGTGACGGTGACAGAATAGACTGTGCGATTGCCTGTCGCATCGACTGCCGGGGCACCCAGGCGCGGCAGCGTTACGAGGTCCGCAGCGCTCATCGGCGGGACGGCGACGCCGGGAATCGCGGCTGGATCCTGCGCCGCGAGCGGAGTTGCCGCAAGGGAACAGGCGAGGGCGAGGGTGACCCGACTCAGGGCGCCGGAGGGAATACGCTTGTGCATGGTGGCGGGATTAACCCGCCCTGCCCTCGAGCGCCAGTATCAGCGGCGTTTGCCGACGATGCGCGCGATCTCAGCCTGCACGAGACTCTCGACCATCGCAGGCAGGTTGGCCTCAAGCCATTCGGCCAGCATCGGGCGGAGCAACTCGCGGGTGATCCCTTCAAGCGAGGTCTCGCCCGATCGTACGATTTGCGGGCGTGCCGGCGGTTCTGCCAGCATGGCGAGTGCGGCAAGGTTTTCCTGCATTGCGTCGCGCACGGTATCAGCAATCAGCGGGGTATCTTCGGCCTGCGGGAGCGGCATGGCTGTGACCTCATCCGGGCATTCCATGCTGGCGAGGTCGAGCACTTCTTCCGCATCGCGCACCGCGTGGATGCGCTCCGGCGGGGTGCCATCCGCCTCGGGCTCTTCGGAGCTGAGCATCCGCCGACGCCGGGCCTCAAGCGCACCGGCACGGTTATCGCGCGCGATCACCTTCTTGATGGACTCGAGGATTTCCTCGACCGACGCCTCGCCACCCTGTGTCATGTCAGTGCCCCGTTTCTCGTCTCCCGTCTGTCCCGAATCGGGATCAATTTATTCGCCGGGAAGCAGTTGCGGCCCGATTTTTGCGTCGGCGGGGGGAATGTCAACGGTTCTGGTCGATTTCGGTGCGGCCTTGGGATCGCGGTCCCAGTCCCACAGCTTGCTGCTCACCCGTTCGGCATTGACGGTTGGGTCATACAGCACGCCCCCGGTATCGAGGTTGAGATCGCGGGCCTCGGCCCGGCCCATCAGCGCGAGCAAATTGAACCCCGCCACATAGGCATTGCGCCGCGCGGTGACCAATTGCGCGCGTGCCTGGACCAGTTCCTGCTCGGCATTGAGCACATCGAGGATCTGGCGGTTGCCGATCGAATTCTCTGCCCGCACGCCTTCAAGACTGAGCTCGGCGGCTTCGACCGCCGCCTGAGCGCTTTTGATGACGCCGTTGGCGGCCTTCCAGTTGGCAAAGGTTGCGCGCGTTTCCGCGATGATCTGGCGTTCGGAAGCGATGACATCCTCAAGCGCAGCCGATTCGCGGGCGCCGGCCTGACGCTGGCGTGCGGCGGGCTCTCCGCCCTGAAACAGCGGGATGGTCACCCGGACACCGGCGTTGGCGGTCTTTTCGCTCTGCGCAAACTGCGCGGCGACCGGACCGCCGAGCGTGCCGAAAAAGTCGCTGTACTGGCCGTTGACGAACAGGCCGACAGTGGGAAGACGGCCTGCACCTGCGGCTTTGGTGTCGAAACCCGCCGCATCCGCGCGCAGCTTGGCGGCAGCGAGGTTGGGGTTGTTTTCAAGCGCGCTGGTGATGGCTTCGTTCACGGAATCGGGCAGGCCCGGAAGCGGCGGCGGTGCCTCAAGCTCGCCGGGCGCCTGCCCTACCAGCCGTGCATAGGTTTCGCGTGCGCCGATGAGGTTCGCCTCGGCCGATTGCAGATCGCCCTCGGCCACCGCCAGACGCGAGCGTGATTGCGCGACATCGGTAATGGTGAGATCGCCAATCTGGAACCGGTCGCCGGTCGCATCAAGGTTGGTGCGCAGCACTTCAACATTGTTGGTGGCCAGCGCGACCAGCGCCTCGGTGCGCAGCACGTCCATGTAGGCGGCGACGACTTGAGCGAAGAGCGTGCTTTCGGTGTTGCGCAGGTCCGCCTGCCCGGCCTCGACCCGCTCCTTGGCAGCAGCGATGCCGTTGCGCACCGCGCCGCCCGAATAGACCGGCACCAGCACCGCCGCTGTCACCCCGAGGTTGCGCTCGGGCGCGGTGAAAGAGTTGGCCGACTGGCGGATGAATTCGATGTGGGTCGCGGTGATGTCGGCCGAAGGAAGGCCCTGCGCGCGCTGGATCGGCACGTTCTCGTCAGTCGCGCGCTGGTTGGCACGGGCGGCCTCAAGCGTGGGGTTGGTGGTGTAGGCTCTCGCCAACGCC